>NZ_MPRK01000057.1 GCF_002021095.1 Solemya elarraichensis gill symbiont
GGAGACAGCTTTTACTTGCCGCTTGCCGAGTCCGATTCCCTCTCACCCGAAATACTCAAGGGACTAGAACAGTTTCGACTGGTTTGCATTGATGATATAGACAGCATCTGCGGTGAACAGAACTGGGAAGAGAGCCTCTTTCATCTTTACAATCGTATTCGCGAGAACAGTGGTTTTCTCGTCGTCAGTGCCACCTCTGCACCACGCGGTGTGAATATCAAACTTGAAGACCTGAAGTCGAGACTAATGTGGGGCGCAGTTTATCAACTGCAGCCGCTTGAGGATGAAGAGAAGGCGGTATTGCTGATGCAACTCGCAGCCGAACGTGGCATGCAGTTGCAAACTGATGCTGCCGCTTACCTGATAAAGCGCTGTGCCCGTGATACCGGTTACCTGGTCGAGAGCATTGAAAGTCTTGACCGTTACTCGCTGGCACGTCAGCGCAAGCTGACCATTCCGTTGCTAAGCGAATGGTTGCAACACAACCAGGCTCTTTAACTGCATGTGTTACTCTTCGGCTTTGGCTTCGGCTTCGCCGTGATAGAAGGTACTTTCACGATATTGCTGCAAGCTGTATCGAATCAGTACCAGTAGGACGGAGGCGACCGGTAATGCCAGCAGAATGCCGTAAAAGCCATACAGGGTTCCGCCTGCCATCACCGAAAAAATCACCGCTACAGGATGCAGACCAATACGGTCACCAAGCAATTTGGGTGTCAGGATCATGCCTTCCAGCAGCTGGGCGACAATAAAAACCAGTGCAACCCAGTGCACCACATCAAACCCCTTGAATTGCAGTATCGCGGAGATGACGGCAAACAGCATGCCGAGGATAAGGCCCAGATAGGGAACAAAACTGACGATCCCTGCGAAAACACCAATCAGTAGTGCAAAATCGAGCCCTGCCATCCACAACCCAAGGGTATAGATAATACCCAACGCCAGCATCACCAGTAGCTGGCCACGCAGAAAAGCGCTGAGCATTTCATCAGACTGCCGTGCCAATTTACGGATTGTCGGCTGCTGTTTCAGTGGCAGTAGGCTATCGATGCTTTCGGTTATGCTGTCCCAGTCACGCAACAGGTAGAAAGTCAGTACCGGAATCAGGAGGAGATTGACCAACAGGCCGACAAGTGCAAATCCTGAACGGGAGACCTGGCCAAACAGTGATGACAGAATGCCTCCGGCATCTTTCCAGTGCTCGCTCAACAGACGCTGAATCTCTGCCAGGTCGATGATCTCCATCTCGAAACCAAGGTACTCTTTCAGGAGTGGAACCAGGGTTGTTCCTAGCCACTTGATATACCCGGGCATATTGGAAATCAGCGCACTGATCTGATTCTCGATCAGGGGAAGCAGGACTGCTGTCAGCAGTAGCAGGATGAGAAAGGTGATAGTGAATACAATCGTAACTGCGAGGTTGCGGGAAATCGACTTCTTGACTTCCAGCTTGTTGACCAGCGGGTCACCGATATAGGCAAAGAATGCAGCCGCAATAAATGGCGCAAGAACCGGCGACAGCAGGTAGATCAGGCCGCCGCCCAACAGAGCGATAATCAGCCAGAACAGGCGTGTTTCACTTGCCATGTTGCTGTGCCCTGCGCACCCATTCGACAACATAATCTGCGCCACTGGCAATAGTGGTTCCAGCGACGATTCCAATCAGGATAGTTATCAATGATGCTGGAACCCAGGTTGTAACCTGGGCCAGGACAATCAGCAGCGCAAGCAGAATCTGTGTGACAGTATTGAGCTTGCTTACCAGGGTCGGTTCGCCGGTGAAATGATCAATACGGTGATAGTAATAGGTCGCACCAGCGACGATGACAAAGTCACGCAACAAGACCAGTGCAACCACCCACAGCGGGAACAGTCCAAGATAGCTGAGAGTGATGAAGGTGGCGACCAGCAGCAGCTTGTCTGCAATTGGATCCAGCATGCTGCCTAACCAACTCTCCCAGTGGTAGTGCTTGGCCAGAAAACCATCGACACCATCAGAAATACCGGCCACAGCAAAAAGAATCAGTCCCAGCTCATATCGCAGGTCAAGAAGTGCCAATACAACCGGTACAACCAGCAGAATGCGCAGAATAGTGATGATATTGGGAATCTGGTGCAATCGCGATCCCTCTCCTAATATTGAGATTTCGGCCACTCTTGTGGAAACCGTTAAAGGAATTGTACCGATTCGGCGGCAAGTAACAAGTATCGGCTATGCGCTTGAAACCAGGCCAGTGGCGAAATATGCTTCCAGAAAGTGGTCGAAATTTTCTTGTTTTGCCATTTCGAGCTCCAGTTGCCTGCGTAGTGAGTCTGCTGTCTCCTGCTCAAATGCGGCTGCACGTGCCTCGTCCAGTTTCTGTTCCTCAAAACTGAGGTAGTGCTCATGAGACTTCGCGTGTGCAAATGCGTAGAAGCTCTCACTGTATTCACGCATCTCTGCGAGCATGCGTGCCGAAGGGGTCAACTCAGCGTCCAGCATCCTGTCCACCTGCTTTTCAAGAGCGGCCGTAAACAAGCCCTCATCCTCACTGTCAGCAAGAGCGGCAACAGGACGCATGGCATCGAGCAGTGCCATGCCCCACTCGCGTAACGGAGTCTCCTTCTCATTACGTTGCAGCATGCAGTCAGAATCCCGGCCGTTACGCGATGTAATCAACAGGTTCTTGTCAATTTCATGGCGTTCACATGGACTAATCACAGGACTCTCGTGCAACAGGCAGAAGAGGAAAAATGTCTGCAGGAAGCGCAATTGCGACTCATTGATACCGAGCGGGTCAAAAGCGTTGACATCCAGCGAGCGCAATTCGACGTAGCGTATGCCCCGCTGCTTTAGCGCGACAGTCGGCATCTCCATATTCTGCAGCGGCTGTTTGGGTCTGACGGTACTGTAGTACTCGTTCTCGATTTGCAGAATATTGGTATTGAGCTGTAGATACTCTCCATTTTGATCACGCAGGCCAATCTCCTTCCAGGGTTCGGCAGGAGTGGAAATGGCATTTGCCAGCGAATCGATATAGCTCTCGAGCGAGTCATAGTTCGCCTTGACTCCGACAATCTCCTCTTTCTGGTTCTGATATCCGATATCACTCATGCGCAGCGAAGTGGCATAAGGCAGGAAGTAAGTTCCCTCGTCGAAACTATCCAGGTCAGATGGTTGGTGTTCGCCAAAAAATGAGCGGCATACCGCGGGGGAGGCACCAAAAAGGTATGGGATCAACCAGCCAAAGCGCTGGATATTCCGCACCATGTGCATCATGTGCTCGTCGATAAAATCCTGTCCAGTAAAAGACTCACCGATTGCATCAGCAAAAAGCGGCCACAGCGACTCCTCAAAGGAGAAATTGAAATGCACACCGGAGATAACCTGCATCACTTTGCCATAGCGATGACCGAGTCCGACGCGGTAGAGACTTTTCATGCGACCGTGGTTCGATGTGCCGTACTCGGCGATCGGAATATTGGTCTCTCCGGCGAGTACACATGGCATCGATGTAGCCCACAGCGATTCTTTCTGCTGTCTCAGCTTTGCATAGACATACAGATGCAGGTCGCGCAGGAAATCGAGTGTTTGGGGAATTCCCTTCATCGGCGGCGTGATCAGTTCAAGCATCGCCTCCGAGTAATCAGTGGTGATCCACGGGTGCTTTAGCGCTGAACCGAGTGACTGCGGATGCCTGCTTTGTGAAAGTGAACCATCCGGTGAGACGCGCAGGCTCTCTTTCTCAATACCTGTCAGGCTCTTGTTCAGAATTTCCGACACGCCTATCTTGCCGAGGGCAATGAGTAGATCCTGTCGAACAAGTGATTCTGTCATGAACAAAACTCTAATGGATAAATCATGGTTATTCCAAACGTGACAAAGGGGCGTTGCCGCACTTGAGTAATGGTTTCGATTACTCTTCGTCAACAGCCTTCATGCTGAGACGGATACGACCCTGCTTATCAAGCTCAAGTACCTTGACCTTGACAGTGTCACCTTCAGCAAGTTTATCACTCACCTTCTCAACACGCTCATTCGAGATCTGCGAGATGTGAACGAGACCGTCCTTGCCAGGCAGGATGGTAACGAATGCACCGAAGTCCATCAGGCGTGCAACCTTGCCTTCGTAGATGGCACCGACTTCGACATCAGCCGTGATCTGTTCAATGCGCTTGCGTGCATTGTCAGCAGCTTCTTTATCTGAAGAAGCAATCTTGACGAGTCCGTCATCGGTCAGATCGATCGAGGTACCTGTCTCTTCAGTCAGCATACGGATGGTTGCACCACCTTTACCGATAACATCGCGGATCTTGTCCGGGTTGATCTTGAAAGTGGTAATACGTGGAGCGTGCTCAGACATTTCGCTACGAGGTGCATCGATCGCCTTGTTCATCTCCTCGAGGATGTGCAGACGGCCGGCTTTTGCCTGGTCGAGAGCAACTTCCATGATCTCACGGGTAATACCGTTGATCTTGATGTCCATCTGCAGGGCGTTGATACCGGTAGCAGTACCCGCAACCTTGAAGTCCATGTCGCCGAGGTGATCCTCGTCACCGAGGATATCGGTGAGAACCGCAAATGCGTTGTCTTCCTTGATCAGGCCCATTGCAACACCGGCAACTGGCGACTTGACCGGAACACCGGCATCCATCAGTGACAGGCTGGTACCACATACGGAAGCCATAGATGATGAACCATTGGATTCAGTAATCTCGGAAACGACACGAATTGAGTACGGGAACTCTTCCATGTTAGGCATTGATGCCAGTACACCACGCTTGGCGAGACGACCGTGGCCGATTTCACGACGCTTGGGGCTGCCAACACGACCGGTTTCACCTACGCAGAACGGAGGGAAGTTGTAGTGCAGCATGAAGGGTTCTTTATAGCTGCCGTCGAGTGCATCAATAATCTGTGAATCACGCTCTGTACCGAGGGTGGTAATGACCAGTGCCTGGGTTTCACCACGAGTAAAGAGAGCTGAACCATGAGTACGCGGCAGTACACCGGTACGAATGGTGATAGGACGAACAGTCTTGGTATCACGACCATCGATACGTGGCTCACCGGCGATGATGCGGCTGCGAACAGTCTTTTTCTTGACCTTGTCGAGGGCGCCTTCGATCTGGTTGCTGCTCCACTTTGGCTCGTCACCGCTGCACAGCAGGTCCATCAGGTCAGCCTTGATTGAGCTCAGGCGACCGTAGCGCTCCATCTTGTCTGCCAGGGTGTAGGCTTCGCCGACAGCTTCTGCACAGGCGTTGTCTACTGTCGAAATCAGTTCGTCGTCTGTTTCAGGTGCAGTCCAGTCAATCGCAGGCGCATTGACTTCGGCAGCAAATGTATTGATTTCGCTGATGACAGTCTGCATCTGCTCATGGCCAAAAAGAACAGCGCCGAGCATGATCTCTTCCGAGAGCTCATTAGCTTCAGATTCAACCATCAGAACAGCTTCTGATGTACCGGCAACAATCAGATCGAGATCAGACTCGTCACTGATGCCGATTTTTGACTGGTTGAGAATGTACTCGCCATCCTTATAACCAACACGTGCTGCACCAACCGGACCCTGAAAGGGCAGACCGGATACAGCAAGTGCCGCAGAAGTACCGATAAGAGTCGGGATTTCCGGATCAATTTCAGGATTCAGAGAAACGACGGTTGCAATAACCTGAGTTTCACAGATAAATCCTTTAGGGAACAGTGGACGGATCGGACGGTCGATCAGGCGACAGGTGAGAATCTCTTTCTCACTTGGACGTCCTTCACGACGAAAAAAACCGCCGGGAATTTTGCCGGCGGCATAGGTTTTTTCCTGGTAATCAACCGTGAGCGGGAAAAAATCACGCTCAACGCTTGATCCAGTGTCTGCAACCACTGTCACGAGGACAACGGTGTCACCCATGTTAACCATGACAGCTGCATTTGCCTGGCGGGCAATTTCTGCCGTTTCCAGTGTTACTGTGTGGTCACCATATTGAAAACTTTTGCTAATAGGAGTGGGTATCACTTGATCATCCTCGATGGCTTTGGATTAGAAATTAAAGACGCTGTTTATCGACGTAGGCCAAGGCTGGTAATCAGCTCACGGTAACGGTCGATGTCCTTGTTCTTCAGGTAATCCAGAAGTTTACGGCGCGAATTGACCAGGCGTACCAGGCCACGGCGCGAGTGGTTGTCCTTCTTGTGTGTTTTGAAGTGCTCGGTGAGCTCGGTAATACGCGAGGTCAGCAGTGCAACCTGTACCTCGGGCGAACCTGTGTCGTTGTCACCACGCTTGTATTGATCGATTACAGCCTGTTTGGCTTCTGCACTCATTGTCATTATCTTCTCCAGTTAGGAAATGTTGAAAATAGCGGTTCCGGCAATGAGTCCAGATACCGCACGAAAATCGGGCGCATCATAACATGAATGCGCACAAATCTGAATCACCTGATTTGATCAGGCCAGGCGCCTCCTCAAGAGGCAACCATCAGGCGGCGCGGTGCGATGAGACCATCGTCATCGACCTCGCCCACACCGATAAAATTATCTGATGCGTCGTAGACCCTGACCCACCCTTCTGTCGGTGCCTTGGGCACCAGCACCGGTTGACCCTGCTTAAGGTAGTGGCTGCTATTGGCATCCAGGCGAACTTCGGGCCAGTGGTTAAGTCCATTGTCTATCGGCAGGAGCAGCGCATCAAGTTCAGCAAATGGAGCATCTGCCTGTTCCTCAAGCGAAGCAAGTGTCATGCAATTGCTCTCATCAAACGGGCCGACACTGTTTCGGCGCAAGGCGGAGACATGCCCGCCGCAACCAAGCATCTCACCGATATCTTCGGCGAGTGTACGAATATAGGTGCCTTTCGAGCAGTGGACTTTGAGCACCAGCTCGTCAGCGTTGATACTAACCAGTTCAAGGGAATATATCGTGATTTTGCGGGATTTGCGCTCAACTTCCTTCCCTTCACGCGCAAGATCGTAGAGGCGCTTTCCCTCGTGCTTGACAGCCGAGTACATAGGCGGAATCTGATCCTGTTCGCCGAGAAACTTCTGCAGCACTTCCGTGACTCGTTGTTCGCTAATATTTTCGACCGGGCGACTTTCGATGACTTCGCCCTCTGCATCTGCAGTGGTGGTCTTTTCACCGAGTTTCACGGTCGTGGTGTAGCGCTTGTCTGCATCAAGAAGATAGGCGGAAATCTTGGTTGCCTCACCGAGGCAGATTGGCAGCAAACCTTCAGCCAACGGATCAAGACTTCCCGTGTGACCGGCCTTGGCAGCCTTGTAGATCCACTTGACCTTTTGCAGGGCAGCATTCGATGTGATGCCTACAGGCTTGTCCAGAAGCAGAATTCCGCTGACCGGACGCCCTTTACGACGGCGTTTTGCCATAGTTGTTACCTGTCTTCTGTCTCTTCCGGGGATTGTTCATCTTCATGATGGTCTGATTCAACGGCCTTTTCGATCAGCCCTTGCAGACGATTACCCTCTTCGAGAGTCGCATCGTGCACAAAATGGAGTTCTGGGACGGTTCGCAGCTGCATCTCTTTTGCCAGCATGTGGCGCAGGCTACCGGCATTGTGCTTGAGGTTCTCCTGCGCATCTTCAACCTCTGCTCCGAGTACCGTGTAGTACACCTTTGCATGCGACAGGTCGCTGGCGACGCGCACCTCCTGGAATGTCACCAGGCCGGGAGGCGGCATCTTGAGCCTTGGCAAAAATTCAGACAATAAGCGCTGAATTGCCGAACCGATGCGGTCAGAACGTTTGAAATCACGCATGTTGGCGTCTCTCTTAGAGCTCCCTTGCAACTTCGGTACGCTCAAAGCACTCGATCTGGTCACCTTCTTTAACGTCATTGTAGCTTTTCACCCCGATACCACATTCGGTGCCGGATTTAACTTCCTGAACGTCGTCCTTGAAGCGGCGCAGGGATTCGAGTTCACCTTCGAAGACAACAACGTTGTCACGCAGAACACGAATCGGATTGTTGCGCTTCACGACACCGTCAATAACCATACAGCCGGCAATCGCACCAAGGCGTGATGAACGGAACACATCGCGTACTTCGGCAAGACCGATGATGGACTCGCGGATTTCCGGAGATAGCATACCGCTGGCAGCTTTTTTCACATCATCGATTACTTCATAGATGATGCTGTAGTAACGCAGTTCGAGACCGCGTTCTTCAAGAATGCGTCGTGCAGTTGAATCGGCACGAACATTGAAGCCGACAACGATGGCGCTGGATGCAGCGGCAAGGTTGGCATCGGATTCATTGATACCACCAACACCGGATGCAACGACCTTGATTCTGATCTCGTCAGTGGAGAGATTCTCGAGTGAATCCTTGAGAGCCTCAACACTACCCTGCACGTCGGCCTTAACAACCAGGTTGACCCGCAGCACCTCGCCTTCACCCATCTGGGAGAAGAGCTCGTTGAGCTTGGCAGCTTTCTGTTCTGCAAGACGTGAGTCACGCACCTTCTGGTGGCGCACTTCAGCCAGTTCACGTGCTCGACGCTCGTCCGGCATGGCAACGGCATCGTCACCTGCATTCGGTGCGCCGGAGAGGCCGAGTACGGCAACAGGCACTGACGGACCGGCACTATCTACCTCTGCTCCACTCTCGTCGAACATGGCACGGACGCGTCCGAACTCGGTACCGCACACGATTGGATCACCTTTACGCAGGGTACCGTTCTGAACAAGAACAGTTGCCACTGCACCACGTCCCTTGTCGAGACTTGATTCAACAATTGCACCGCGTGCAGGACCATCTGTAACTGCTTTCAGTTCGAGTACTTCAGACTGCAGCAGGATTGACTCAAGCAGTTCGTTAACACCTTCACCAGTGTGTGCGGAGACCTTGATGAACTG
>NZ_MPRK01000058.1 GCF_002021095.1 Solemya elarraichensis gill symbiont
GGCGCTGGCGCACGTCAGAAAAACAGTCTCGCCTAGTGGCTACCGGGGACTACGCGCCTTCGATTCTCTCTCCTTGGCGCGCAGCGATCGAGGTGCCAGAAGAGGTCTTCGGCGTAAAGAAATGGGAATGCACCGTACGCTCCAACGACAATGTCGCCACCTTCATCAAGGAGCTGGTACTGGAACTGCCGGAAGGCGAAGCTGTCGATTTCCGTGCCGGTGGTTATATTCAGATCGAATCACCTCCCTACCATGCCAAGTTCACCGACTTTGATATCGATGACGAGTACCGCGAGGACTGGGACCGCTATAACCTGTGGCAGTACGAAGCCAACTTCAAAGAGGAGTCGATGCGCGCCTACTCGATGGCGAACTATCCTGAAGAACGCGGCCTCATTATGCTCAATGTGCGTATCGCCACGCCGCCGCCGAATGTGCCTGATGCTCCTCCAGGCATCATGTCCTCCTACATCTTCAACCTCAAGCCAGGTGACAAGGTGATGATCTCAGGACCGTTCGGGGAGTTCTTCGCCAAGGAGACGGAAGCAGAGATGGTCTTCATTGGTGGCGGAGCCGGCATGGCGCCAATGCGTTCACACATTTTTGATCAGCTGCGTCGTCTAAACTCAAAGCGCAAAATAAGCTTCTGGTATGGTGCCCGCTCGAAACGTGAAATGTTTTACGTTGAGGATTTCGACATGCTCGCAGCAGAGAACAGCAACTTCGAGTGGCACGTGGCCCTTTCTGATCCGCAACCGGAAGACAACTGGGATGGTTACCAGGAATTCATTCACGAGGTACTCTATAATGAATATCTCAAGGATCACCCGGCACCGGAAGATTGTGAATACTACATGTGTGGACCACCCGTCATGAACGCAGCTGTTATCCAGATGCTCAAAGACCTTGGCGTTGAAGATGAAAATATCCTGCTCGATGATTTTGGCGGATAAACAACATCGCATCACCATAACCAGTGTCGGCAGAACCCTGCTGGTACTGGTTAGCCTGTTTCTGCTTGCTGCCTGCAGCAACGAGCGGCAGGCTGTCGAACTCAACGGCAGCACCATGGGAACCGGTTGGTCGGTGAAGTACTGGTCTGATGAAACACTGCCGGACAACAGACAGGTCCAGCAAGCCATCCAGTCTCAACTCGACAGGCTTGAACAGATGATGTCAACATATCGTACTGATTCCGACATTTCGCGCTTCAATCACAGCACTTCAACTGAATGGCAACAAGTGCCTGCTGAATTGGCGGAAGTGACATCCGCAGCGCTGGGAATCTCTGCCCTGGCTGACGGCGCCTATGACATCACGGTTGAGCCCCTGGTTGAGCTGTGGGGATTCGGGCCTGTTAAAACGAATGGAAAGAAGCCCTCTGCCGGAGAAGTTGAGAGAGCCCTGCAAAATGTCGGCTACCGTAAACTTTCTGTCAATCAACATCCACCGCAGCTTAAAAAGAGACATGCGAATCTCTCCATCGATCTCTCGTCGATCGCCAAGGGCTACGCGGTCGATCTCGTTGCAGAGCAGCTTCAGGCGCTGGGCATTCCCAATTACATGCTGGAGGTCGGTGGTGAACTCACTACCAAGGGACAAAGCGAGCGTGGAACACCATGGCGCATCGCAATAGAAAAGCCAATCGACGGTATGCCAAGCGTGCAGCTTGTGATTGAACCCGACAACATGGGGGTTGCGACATCCGGTGACTACCGCAACTATTATGAAGATGATGCGGGCATGCGTTTCTCACACACCATCGATCCTGTCACCGGCATGCCGGTTAAAAACAGAATGGCTTCCGTGACAGTCATCATGCCGAGTGTCATGCAGGCTGATGGATATGCCACCGCCCTGATGGCACTTGGTCTGGACAGGGCCATAGAGCTGGCAGAGAAAAATACCATTGCAGCCTATTTTATTATCCGCAACGGTAGAGAGCTGCACACCGAAGCAACGTCCGAGTTTGCTGAATATATTCCTGGCGAGGAGCAATAATGGAAATATTTCTGATTACATTTATCGTCATGCTCGTGGTTGTCGCGATCATGGCCGTGGGATTACTGCAGAACAAGCGTATCAAGGGTTCCTGTAGTGGCCTCAATACTATTTCAGGCCTTGAAAGCGCGTGTAGTTGTGATTCACCCTGTGAAAAACGTCTTGCACGCGAAGCTGAGGCTGCTGGCAGGCATGCAGAAACGAACTGAAAACCATTTTGACTTGCCGGGCCAGGCAAAAGATATCACCTGGATAAATAGAAAGTAGAGCACTAACGGAGGATCACAGGATGGCTAAAGAAGTATTACGTTCACTGACAGTAAAACAGTACATGGCACGTGACATTGTCACCTTCAAGCCAGATACCGGCGTAATGGACGCCATCCACACACTGATCACACGTCGCGTTTCAGGCGCACCTGTCGTTGATGATCATGGCAATGTTGTCGGCATTCTTTCCGAGAAGGATTGCATGCAAGTGATGCTCAACGCCTGCTATCACGAGGAGCTTGGCGGTAAAGTCTCCGAGTATATGAAAACCGACGTGCAGGCTATCGAGGCAGAAACCAGCATTGTCGAAGCAGCTGAAATGTTCAACTCCTCTCCTGTAAGGCGATTTCCGGTCGTCGATGACAACTCGCTGGTCGGTCAGATCAGTCGCCGTGACGTACTGCGTGCTCTTGAAAAGATCTGGTAACAAATACAGCCCAATTGAACAATTTATACGCAATCAATGCACCTGTATCGCACATTCCGCACTATTTTAGTGCGGATTTTTGACTCTTCTTTCTCAAGTTCAATTTACTGCGAACACAGGGGAATCTTTTTATCCTTTTGTAACAATAGTTTAATAATTACCGAGTAAAATCCTCAGTATTGGCATCTTTATTGCACTAAGTAAATTAACTAGACTCGCATGCAAATATTATTAGAGGGTTTTCAAATGAGAAAACAGATCGAAAAAACCGCCGCACTGACTCTGCTGATGTTCAGTACACCACTGCTCGCTTCACATCCGGAAGGTTCTTCCCTGAAGCACGAGCTGGTCCACCTGTTTGATCAGCCAGGGTTTCTTCTCGCTGCAGGCACCGCATTACTCCTCAGCCTTGGTATACCGCTTGGCGTGACCCTTTACAGGGAAATGCGCGAATCAATGCAGATCAAGCAGCTGATTCAGAAGTAATAGAAACAAAACGACACACACCGGCGCCCACGGAGCAACGGGAGTTCGCATAGCGAATATTCTGTTGTGAAGTGGGCGTTGCGCGCTTTTACGGCAACGCCCGAAGGGGCAGGAACCTCTTGGAAGGTTCCCTAGATCAGGTTCATCAATATCGCCGGGAAGAGCCCCAGGGCGAGCATCGCCAGTCCATTGATTGCCAGCATCACCTGCGCTGCCCCGCCAACTTCAACCTGGACATCATCTGTCGGCTTATCGAAGTAGACGTGTTTGACAACACGGATGTAGTAGAAAGCACCGATAATCGAGAAGAATACGGCAACTAGCGCAAGCCAGGTCAGTTCAACCGAGACAATCGCTTCCAGCACAAACAGCTTGGCAAAAAAGCCAACTGTCGGTGGAACACCTGCCATTGAGAACATCAGCAACAGCATGGTGCCAGCAAGCCAGGGGTGTTTCTCATTGAGGCCCTTGAGTTGGTGTAACTGGTCGACCTCAAGCCCTTTTCTGTCGAGCGCAATCAAGACACCAAACGCACCGGCAGCCATGGCTGCGTAGACGATGGCATAGAAGACTGCCGCACGATATCCCTCATCAGAACCGGCGAGGATACCGAGAAAGATGAAACCGACGTGTGAGATTGTCGAATAGGCCAGCATGCGCTTGATATTTTCCTGCGCTATGGCGACGAGGTTACCAAGTGCCATCGACAGTACAGCGAGGATGATCAGCATCATCTGCCATGAGTCGTGCAGTTCACCCAATCCATCAACCAGTATGCGCATGGCAAGACCAAGAGCTGCGATTTTTGGCAGTGAGCCAACCAGCAAGGTCACAGGTGTTGTTGCACCGTCGTAAACATCAGGCACCCACATGTGGAACGGTACAGCACCGAATTTGAATGCAAGACCAATAACAACGAAGACGAGGCCGAAAATCAGAACTATGTCACTCTCTTTACCGACGACTGCCTGTGCAATAGACGGAAAATCGAGTTTACCGGTCGCACCGTACAGCATCGAGATGCCGTAGAGCAGCAGGCCGGAGGCAAGTGCACCGAGGACGAAGTATTTCATCGCCGCTTCAGCACTCTTTGATGAATCACGCTTGAAAGCGACAAGTGCGTAGAGACACAGGGAGAGCAACTCAAGGCCGAGATAGAGGCTGATGAAACCATTGGATGAGATCATCACCATCATGCCCAGAATGGCAAACAGTGTCAGGGTCATGAACTCCCCTCGCCACTGGCCGCTCTTCATCAGGCCTTCACGTGCATAAATGAAGACAGGTACAGCAATAAAGAGCAGAGATGCTTTCAAAACATCACTCAAAGGATCACGGATATAGGTGCCATCAAAAACCACCTGCGTACTACCGTCAGCAAACATCAGGGTAGTGCAACCAGCAGCCAGTAAGGTCAACAGGGTCAGGACGAAAGGCCAGGTGCGTTCTTTATCGGTGACCATCAGGTCAATAATCAAAACCAGGGAAACACCCGCCAGCAGAATGATTTCAGGTAACAGGGCAATCAGCTGTGTTGTATCGAATGCCATCAGATCAGCCTCCCACCTTGGATACAATAATATGTTGCAGCAGGTTCGTGACACTCACGTCCATCACCTCTATCAGTGGCGCAGGCCATACACCCAACAGCAAGACCATGAAAGCGAGTGTGCCTAGAACCAGTGCCTCGCGGGCATTGATATCCTGCAGGCTCGCAACGCTCTCCTTGGTTACATCGCCGAAGACGACGCGCTTCACCATCCACAAGGTATAGGCAGCACCGACGATCAGGGTTGTTGCTGCAAGAAGTGCAAACCAGAAGTTGGCGCGGAAACTGGCGAGTATAACCATGAACTCACCAACAAAACCGGAGGTGCCTGGCAGACCCGCATTCGACATGGCAAAAAAGACCATGAATGCAGCAAACCAGGGCATCACGTTGACGACGCCGCCATACGAGGAGATCTCCCTCGAATGCAGCCTGTCATATAAGACACCGACACACAGGAACATCGCCGCCGAGATAAAACCGTGCGACACCATCTGAACCATGCCGCCTTCAAGGCCAAGCACAGCGCCGGAATCGGCAGCAGAGTTCTGCACGATCATGAAGACGATAAAGAAGCCCAAGGTGACAAAACCCATGTGCGATATCGATGAGTAGGCGATCAGCTTCTTCATGTCGGTCTGTACAAGAGCAACAAATCCGATATAGACCACCGCAATCAGAGACAGCAGGATGATAATCCAGTCGAGCTCGTTACTTGCATCCGGAGTGATCGGCAGGCTGAAACGCAGAAAACCGTATCCGCCAATTTACAGCATGATCGCCGCCAGGATGACGGAGCCGCCGGTAGGCGCCTCAACGTGTGCATCCGGCAACCAGGTGTGGACCGGGAACATCGGTACCTTGACCGCAAAGGCCAGGAAGAAGGCGATAAAGATCAGTATCTGCTCCTTAAGGCCCAGTTCAAGTATGTGATAGTCGAGAATCTCCATGCTGCCTGACTGGAAGTACATGTAGATCAGTGCGACCAGCATGAATACAGATCCAAGGAATGTGTAGAGGAAGAACTTGATCGTCGCGTAGACGCGATTCGGACCACCCCAGATACCGATAATCAGAAACATCGGTATCAGCATCGCTTCCCAGAAGACATAGAAAAGCATTGCATCGAGCGCAGCGAATACACCTACCATGACGCCTTCCATGATCAGGAATGCAGCCATATAGCTGGCAGGTTTGTACTGAATCACTTCCCACCCGGAAATAACAACAAGAATGGTTATAAATGTCGTCAACAGGATCAGTGGCATGGAGATGCCATCAATACCTATGTGGTAGTTGATATCGTATGCCGCAATCCACGGGGCGTTTTCGACAAACTGCATATCGGCAGTTGTGACATCAAAACCACTCCACAGCGGAATGCTTAGTAAAAAGGTCAGAACAGCAACCACGAGAGCCAGCCAACGAGAGACATTCGGGGCTTTGTCACCACTGCCAAGCACCAGCAAGCCGCCTATAATCGGCAGCCAGATGACGGTGCTCAGTATCGGAAAATCTGCAAACATGCCCTAACCTATTCCTTCTATTCTGTAGATAATCATTGAAGTATCACGAACCAGCCGACCAGGCCTATCAGGCCGAGAATCATCGCAATCGCGTAGTGATTGATAAAACCAGTCTGCAGGTAGCGCGCCATACTGGCCAGCCAACCGATGCCATGCGCTGATCCATTGACAGCCACACCGTCGATCAGGAACTGGTCACCGCCCTTCCACAGCACCTTGCCCAGCATGCGACTGCCGCCGGCAAATACAAACTGAAAGAGTTCGTCAAAACCATACTTGCGATCGAGGATCGAATGGGCCCAGTCGAAACGCACCTTGATATCGAGTGCGATCGAGGGCTTCATGGTGTAGATGTACCAGGCTGTCAGGAAACCACCAAGCGCGAGCCAGAAAGGTACTTGCAACACGCCGTGAGTGACAAAGCCAAGTGCGCCATGATAATCCGCACCCATGTGTGCAAGCACATCATTAGCCGAACTGACATAGATCGCATCCTTGAAGAATTCACCGAACAGCATTGGTTCGATTGTGAACCAGCCGATGATCACAGAAGGAATCGCCAGCATGATCAGCGGTACAGTCACAACCCACGGGGATTCATGCAAATGTGCCTTGGCATGCTCATCGCGTGGTCCTTTACCGTGGAAAACGAGGAAGAACATACGGAAGCTGTAGAGAGCTGTTACAAAGACGCCCGCCACAAGCAGGTAGTACGCGTAGTTCGTACCGAAGCGATCAGCAAGGTGGACAGATTCGATAATCGCATCTTTCGAGAAGAAGCCCGAGAAGAACGGCGTACCAATCAGTGCCAGTGAACCAAGCAGGGATGTAATCCAGGTAATCGGCATGTACTTCCTGATGCCACCCATGTTGCGGATATCCTGATCATGGTGCATACCAATGATGACGGAACCGGCCGCGAGGAACAGCAGCGCCTTGAAGAAGGCATGGGTCATGAGGTGGAAAACACCGGCAGCATAGGCCGAGGCACCAAGCGCAGCAATCATGTAGCCGAGCTGCGACAGGGTCGAATAGGCAACCACGCGCTTGATGTCGTTCTGCACGATACCGATCAGTCCTGTAAAGAATGCCGTGGTGGCACCAATGATCAGTACAAAGCTGAGCGCGGTTTCGGAGAGTTCGTAAAGCGGTGACATACGCGCCACCATGAAAATACCTGCAGTAACCATGGTTGCAGCGTGGATCAGTGCGGAGATTGGTGTCGGGCCTTCCATTGAGTCCGGCAGCCACACGTGCAGCGGCATCTGTGCCGATTTACCCATTGCACCGATAAACAGCAGGACACAGATCACTGTCATCAGCGACCAGCTAGTGCCAGGGAAGATAGTGATTTGCTCATTCGCCAGACCGGCAGATTTCTCGAACACCTCGGCGTAATCGAGGCTGTTGGTATACATCGCGATCGCTGCGATACCGAGAATAAAACCGAAGTCACCGACACGGTTGACCAGGAATGCCTTGAGGTTGGCGAAAATGGCTGTCTCTTTCTTGAAATAGAAACCGATCAGCAGGTATGAGACCAGTCCGACCGCTTCCCAGCCGAAAAAGAGCTGCATGAAGTTGTTCGACATGACCAGCATCAGCATCGAGAAGGTGAACAGGGCGATATAGCTGAAGAAGCGCTGATAGCCCTCTTCGTGCGCCATGTAACCAACGGTATAGATGTGTACCATCAGCGAGACGAAAGTTACAACCGCCATCATCATCGCGGTCAGCTGGTCAACGAGAAAACCGACCTCGAAGCGCAGGCCGTCACTCACCATCCAGGTATAGAGACTGAGATTCTGTGGTTCGGAATCACCATGGGTGAAACCAAGCAGTACGTAAATTGACAGCACACATGCGATGCCAACACCAATAATCGTTACCCAGTGGGCGCCTGCCTTACCGACCTGGTTTCTCCACAAACCGGCAATGATGGCACCAATCAGCGGGGCAAGAACAATTGTCAGATAGATATTCTCCACGATCACCCCTTTAGCGTATCCAGATCCTGCACATTAATGGTCTGCCTGTTTCTGAACAGCACCACCAGTATGGCAAGCCCGATTGCGGCCTCGGCGGCAGCAACGGTGAGAATGAAGAAGACAAAGACCTGTCCAGCCATATCATCAAGGAAGTATGAAAAGGCGACAAAGTTGATGTTGACCGCGAGCAGCATCAGCTCGATGCACATCAGCAGCAGAATCAGGTTTTTGCGGTTAATAAAGATACCAGCGACACTCAGCGAAAAGAGTATGGCACTGACGATCAGGTAGTCAGATAATGCAATCACTCTTCTGCCTCCATCTTGATAATGCGCAGGCGGTGCTCTTTTTTCACCGTGACCTGCTTGGAAGGATCCTGATACTTGGTTTCAGGACGCTTTCTGAGTGTCAGGCTGATCGCTGCGATAATCGCAACCAGCAGAATTACGGCGGCGATCTCGAACGGGTAGAGATACTCGGTATAAAGCAGCGCACCGAGAGCCTCGGTAT
>NZ_MPRK01000059.1 GCF_002021095.1 Solemya elarraichensis gill symbiont
GCCATTATCGGTCTCGCCGTGACACTGGTGATGTGGTACGCCGTGCAGGGCGTGGTTGAGCAGCGCATGCAGATCAGCGACCTGGTGCTGGTGACAACCCTGATGATCCAGGTTTTCATACCGCTTGGATTTCTCGGCATTGTCTATCGCCAGGTGAAATACACACTTGCCGATATGCAGCGCCTGTTTGATCTGCTGCAGCAGGTTCCGGATGTCCAGGATGTAGCAGATGCCAGGGATATTCGTCTCAACGGCGGTCAGATTCGTTTTGAAAATGTCGATTTCAGCTATCAGCCGGAGCGTCGCATACTGCAGCAAGTCTCATTTACTGTTGGCGCCGGTGAGAAGATCGCGATTGTCGGTCATTCGGGTGCGGGCAAGTCGACACTGTCGCGCCTGCTGTATCGCTTTTATGATGTGACTGCAGGTGACATCCTGATCGATAACCAGTCGATCAGCAAGGTGACCCAGTCAAGCCTGCGCAGCGCGATCGGTATTGTTCCGCAGGACACGGTGCTGTTCAATGACAGCATCTATTACAATATTGCTTATGGTCGTCCTCAGGCGAGCAGGGAAGAGGTGATAAAGGCAGCCGGCATGGCGCATATCCGTGACTTTATCGAATCGCTGCCCAAGGGCTGGGATACAGTTGTCGGCGAGCGCGGCCTGAAACTGTCAGGTGGTGAGAAGCAGCGTGTTGCCATTGCCCGTGCGATTCTCAAGCAGCCCGTTATCCTGATTTTTGACGAGGCGACATCGTCGCTGGACAGCAAGACTGAACAGGCGATCCAGGAAACATTGCGAGAGGTTGCGCAACATCACACCACACTGATTATTGCGCATCGACTCTCGACAGTCGTTGACGCAGACCGGATGCTTGTTATGGAGCAGGGGCGTATCGTCGAGCAGGGGACGCACCAGCAATTGCTTCGTGATAATGGCATTTATGCTGACATGTGGGAGTTGCAGCAGCGCGAGGATGAAGAACAGGAGGTTGAATCATGAAGGTTTACCTCGTCGGTGGTGCGGTCAGGGATCAGCTCCTTGGCCTGCCTGTCGATGAACGCGATTGGCTCGTGATCGGCGCTACTCCTGCAGAGATGCTGGAGCAGGGTTACACGCCTGTAGGTAAGGACTTCCCTGTTTTTCTGCATCCGCAAACCAAGGATGAGTATGCCCTGGCGCGTACCGAGCGCAAGAGCGGTCATGGTTACCAGGGCTTTGCCTTTCATGCGGCACCGGACGTAACCATTGAAGAGGACCTGCTGCGTCGTGACCTGACGATCAATGCGATGGCGATGGACGATGACGGCAACCTGATCGACCCATATGGCGGGCAGCAGGATCTGCAGCAGGGTTTGCTCAGGCATGTTTCGCAAGCTTTCACGGAAGACCCCGTGCGTGTACTGCGTATTGCACGTTTTGCGGCAAGATTCGCCGCACAGGATTTTCGTGTAGCAGATGAGACGAATGCATTGATGCGCAACATGGTCGATTCCGGTGAGCTTGACTACCTGGTACCAGAACGTACCTGGGCCGAGACCTGTAAAGCCCTGGCAACCGACATGCCATCACGCTACTTTGAAACTTTGCGCGAGTGCGGTGCATTGCAGCTGCTGTTTCCTGAAATCGAGCGTCTCTACGGGGTGCCGCAACCCGCAAGGCATCATCCGGAGGTTGATACGGGTGTGCACACCATGATGGTAGTTGAACAGGCAGCAAGACTTTCCAGCGAGCCGCGTGTACGATTTGCAGCACTACTGCATGATCTCGGCAAGGGGCTGACCGATAGCAGCCAGTGGCCGCGACACCATGGTCACGAAAAGAGCGGTGTCAGGCTGGTTAAGCAGTTGTGTGAACG
This sequence comes from Solemya elarraichensis gill symbiont, assembly GCF_002021095.1. Classification (GTDB taxonomy): domain Bacteria; phylum Pseudomonadota; class Gammaproteobacteria; order Chromatiales; family Chromatiaceae. The sequence continues at coordinate 1,862 of NZ_MPRK01000059.1, forward strand.
TCTGCGTGTGCCCAACGACTTCCGTGAACTGGCAGTGATTGTCGCCGAGTATCATGGGCACTACCGGCGCGTAACAGACGAACTGCGTGCCGATACCAGCTGCAGAACACTGGGTGCACTGGATGCGTACCGGCGTCCCGAGCGTTTCGAGGAATTTTTACTTGCCTGTGAGGCCGATCTGCGTGGACGCACAGGATTTGAAAACCAGCCAACACCGCATGCCGATACTTTCAGACGCTTGTACGAAGTTGCAAGCAAGGTCGATATCGGGACGATTGTCGAGAGCGGGGCTAACGGGAAGGAGATCGGCGAAGCGATCGAAAAACTTCGTATCAGGGAGATCGAGACAGAACTGGGCAAGATAAGGGCAAAAGAGAGCTGATGCAAAGTGAAGGCAAAAAAATCAGGGAGATTCTGAAGAGAGCGCGTTTGATCTGCCCGTTCGCTTTCAGCCTGCTTGGCCTATTGCTAGTCTACATCGCCGCTTTCGTGCATATCCGTTCAATGGGCATGATGAGCAGTGACCTTGGCCTGCTGATTCTGGCTGTGAGCATGACACTGGTTGGTGTTATCACGTCCGCAGTTCTGCTCAAAAACCAGCTGTTACGACCGCTTGCACGACTGCAGGAGTCGGTTTCACAGGTGTGCCAGGGTGAGCCGGGTGCCCAGGTTCTGCATGAGAACCTTGGTGTTCTCGAACATCTTTCTCACGATATCGATTCAGTCTACGAGGAACTCAGCGACCTTTACGAGGATATGGATAATCGTGTTGAGCGCCAAACACGCCGGCTGGCACAAAAAACTGCATCACTGAAAATTCTTTACGACGTTGCTGCCAGTATTAACCAGAGTGACACGCTTGATGCGCTGCTGTTGCGTTTTCTGCGCATCTTCAAGGAGATGGTCAACGGTAAAACCGCGACAGTTCGCCTCGTCAGTCGCGACGGACGTATGCGCCTGGTCGGTGCTATCGGGCTTGATAACAAGGTTGCCACGGAACAGGAACTGTTGCCGGTTCAGCTGTGTCAGTGCGGCAAGGCGCTCACCAGTGCCGACCTCTTATGCGAGCATGATGCCGAGGCCTGTTCCAGGATGAATAACAGGGTGATGTTCAGCGCCGAGCAGGTTGAGGTCATCAGCGTGCCGCTTGAGTATCATGATGACACGCTTGGCATTTATACTATCTATGTTGAACAGCCTGGTGTCTCGGGGCGTGAGGATATCATGGAGCTCCTGACAACAATCGGCAGCCACCTGGGTATTGCTATCGCCAAGCAGCGTTCGGATGAGGAGGCTCATCGCCTGTCGATCGTCGAGGAGCGTACTGCACTGGCGCATGAACTGCATGATTCGCTTGCGCAGACACTTGCAGGTTTGCGCTTTCAGGTTCGCATGCTTGCCGACACCCTGACACAGAACAAAGATTATGCAGCTGCGAGCCGTGATCTCGAACGTATCAAAAACGGACTTGATGAGGCGAATCGCGAGCTGCGAGCCCTGCTGGGTAACTTTCGCGCGCCGATTGATCAGCGCGGCCTGATTCCGGCTTTGCGGCGTATGACAAAACGCTTTTCGGAAGAGACCGGCATCCAGGTTTTCCTGCAGCTCAACTGCCGCAGTTTGCGCCTGCACCCGAGCGAGGAGATGCAAATGGTGCGTATTGTGCAGGAGTCACTTGCCAATACACGCAAACATGCACAGGCACACATGGTACGTGTAATGCTAAGCTGCCGGGATGAAGAGCTGCAACTGTTGATAGAGGATGACGGTGTCGGCTTTGAACAGGCACCTATTGGCAGCCCCGGAGAACATATCGGGCTGTCTATCATGGAAGAGCGTGCGCGTCGTATGGGTGGAGAGTTACGTATAGAGAGTGAGCCCGGCGAAGGCACCCGTGTCGAGATGTTTTACCGTCCGACTCCTGCTATAGCCCAGGCCGAATAAATAACGATTGAGTATAAATATGCGAGTCTTGTTGATTGATGATCATGCGCTGTTCCGTATTGGCTTGCGCGAGCTGCTGGAGCGCCGCGGTATCGAAGTGGTTGCCGCAGTCGGGGATTGTGATGACGGTATGGAACTTGTCGATACATTGACACCGGACGTTGTACTGCTTGATATGCGCATGCCGCAGATGAGTGGTATCGATGTGTTGCAGAAGATGCGTCAGAGCCATCCGCAGATGCGCATCGCAATGCTGACAACCAGCCAGGACGAGAGTGACGTACTGGCTTCATTTCAGCATGGCGCCGACGGTTATCTTCTCAAGGATATGGAACCGGACGAATTGATCGACTCACTGGGTCAGATTCTCGACGGTGTTACCGTGGTGTCGCGTGAATTAACCGGAATTCTTGCGCGTGCAGCGGTACAGAAAGAGGATGAGCCGGAGCCGGAGAGTGAACCGGGTGGAGATCTGTTTGGAGACCTGACCCCGCGTGAGCGGGAGATTCTCTGTCACCTTGCCGAGGGGCAGAGCAACAAGGTGATTGCGCGCCATCTTGGTATTTCTGACGGCACCGTAAAACTTCACGTCAAGGCTATCCTGCGCAAACTGGATGTTCATTCGCGCGTAGAGGCTGCCGTCATGGCGGTTGAAGCGGGCTTCTGCCACCGCAACAGCTGACATTTCCTGTTTTCAATCCCGCAAGCTGCCAGGTTTCGGGCTGATTTAACCGGCTTCTTCCATCGCTTGAGGAAGCCAGGGTTTGTCATCAATATTTTCATCCCAGCGGTTGATAATGCGGCAGAAGAGCTCGGCGGTCTGGTCAGCGTCATAGATGGCCGAATGCGCCTCACTGTTGCTCCACTCCATGCCACTCAGCTGAGCTGACACTGCCAACACAGTGTGCCCGACAGCCAGTGCTGCCAGTGAAACGGTATCTAACGTTGAGAAAGGGTGGAATGGATTACGTTTGTAGCTACAGCGATCAACGGCAGCATTGATAAAGCCGAGGTCAAAGGGTGCATTGTGGCCGACCAGGATTGCGCGATTGCAGCCATTCTCCTTGACGGCATGCCTGACAGGCTGAAAGCAGAGTTGCAGCGCTTCTCTTTCAGTGATGGCGCCACGTAGCGGATTTTCAGGATCGATACCATTGAATGCGAGAGCCTTGGGGTCGAGGTTGGCGCCTTCGAATGGCTCAACATGGCATGCAACTCTTTTATCTGCATAGAGTTTTCCATTGTCATCCATGTTGATGGTGACCATCGCAATTTCCAGCAGGGCATCAGTTGTAGCATTGAAACCTGCCGTTTCAACATCGACAATAACGGGCAGAAATCCGCGGAAACGGCTCGCAATAGTGGGCTTGGGATGTGACATGGGTGCAGAATAACAGAGTTGGGCTGGATTATTGCAAAAACAGGGTGAAAGTCGATTGCTGTTTACTAAACCTGAGTCTACAATCTAAATCCTTACATAAAAAAAACGGGAATCTAAAGGGATGAGGAAGCACTACCTCAATATGTTTTTGTCCATGGTGCTTGTACTGGGTGCTTTTTCTCTCCCGGCAGTTGCACAGGAAGCTACGCAACCACCAGCCGTTGCTGAAGAAGTCGTAGTTGATGAGATCGTTATCAATGATCCGTGGGTTGGATTCAATCGCTCCATGTACAAGTTCAACGATGGACTCGACAAGGCGATTATCGCACCGGCAGCGAGAGGCTACCGGGCAGTTGTTCCCAAGCCAATCAGGCAAGGCGTGAGCAATTTCTTTGAGAATCTTGCCGACATAATTGCAGCGATTAATAATCTTCTACAGGGCAAACCGAAAGAGGCGCTCTCGGATACTGCCAGGGTTCTTGTAAACACAACACTCGGAGTTGGCGGCCTGTTTGATATCGCTTCGCGCATGAAACTGGAAAAGCATCACGAGGACTTCGGACAGACCCTGGCTGTGTGGGGCGTCAAGAATGGTCCCTATATCGTACTGCCAATTCTGGGTCCTTCAACACTGAGGGATACCACCGGAACGATCGTGGATGTGAGTATGCATCCTCTTTCCACTGTCAACGAAGATGAGATTATCTATAGTACTGTTGGTCTGTATGTCGTCGACGAACGTGCCGAGTTGCTCGAGGCTTCGGATATCATGGAACAGGCAGCTCTTGATCCATATATTTTTCAACGAGACGCGTATTACCAGTCGCGTCAACACGCTATCAAGGATGGTGATTCAAAGCATTTCTCCGACTTTTAGGTATAAGGCAGTCCATGCTTATGGATGAAATCAGGGAAAGTAATTTGAGTATTTATGAATATACCAGCGTTTATGCCTTAACCGGGGTGTTAGCGCGGTAATGAATACTTTAATGCCAGTAGGAATAATTACCTCAATATAATTTGGAGAGAAATTTATGAAAAAAATCATAACAGCAGCTGCGATCGCAGCGATCATGGGTGCTTCTTCAGCTGCAGTTGCAGAATGGGATATGCCTTTCTTCGACGATAACGACAGCAACTACTACAACGATAATCGCTGGAACAACGACGGTTACGGTTACGGACGTGGCGATGGCCGTGGCAGCTTCAACTTCAACATGGATGCTGACGCTGATACCGAATTCGACGGTGAGAGTGATAACTCATACTACGGTCGTGGTTACAACAACATGGACAACCGTTGGGACAACCGTTATAACAGCTACAATGGTCGCTACGGCGCACCTTACGGCTACGGACCAGCTCCTTACGGACCAGCTCCTGTTGCTCCTGCTGCCCCTCAGGCACCAGCAGCTACTGGTAACTGCGCACAGTAATTTATTACTGGCAGTTAGCTGATAAAAACACCGGATGGGGTAGCCTGTCCGGTGTTTTTTTATACGTTCAATTAGCCAGGTGTCTTATCTGGTCGTTTAAGTTATTTCAATCATTCAAATCGATTGCATAAGAAACAATAATCAAATTAAATATTGCAAAATAAGAAAATACTTATATACTTATCAGTAACGAAGCGGCATAGCCGTTTAAACAGTTTTTAACAGATTGAGTCTTTACGGAGATTGAAATGAAAAAGATCATTACTGCAGCAGCTATTGCCGCAATCATGAGTGCTTCTTCTGCAGCCATTGCTGACTGGGACATACCTTTCTTCAGTGATAATGATGATTGGGATATACCTTTTTTCAGTGACGATGATGATCACTACAACGATAACCGTTGGTACAACGACGGTTATGGTTATGGACGTGGTGACGGCAGTGGTCGTGGACGTGGACGCGGTCGTGGCAGCTTCAACTTCAGCATGGATTTTGACTTTGATGCTGATACCGAGTTCGACGGCGATGCCGACAACTACTACTACGGTAGTGGTTATAACAACTGGGACAATCGTTATTACGCTAACAACGGCTACTACGGCGCTCCTTACGGCTATTATGCCCCTGTAGCAGCTCCCCAGGCCGCACCTGTTGCAACTGCAGCAGCTGCCAAATAACCAAACAATCCATTAAGTCGTCACCTTCGGGTGATGGCTTTTATCCAGGTAATACGAAGATACCCGTCTGTTTGTATCAACAGTTGTAGCAGACAGTCATTTTAGGAGAATAGTTATGTTTTCAGTAAAAAAACTCACCGCTGCAATCCTGCTTGCATCAGTGGCCGGTAGTGCCTCAGCTGATCAGGCTGTAGAAGCCGCTGCAGCTGATGTTGCCGCCAAGCCAGTTGTTGAAACGCCAGATTTCGATGCAATTCGCAAGCAGTCAGAAGCTCGCCGTGCAGCCCTCAAGGCTGAAATGGAAACCCGCGTTGCTGAACACAAGGCGGGAATTGACAAGCTCAATGCCGAGCATGAAGCTGTTATGGCTGAGGATGCTTCATTTGAAGATTTTCGCAAGCAGATGGATGCAGATCACGAAGCGATGAAGGCAAAGATGGACGCGCGCCGTGCAGCCCATAAAGCAGAGATGGATACACGCCGTGCAGCACGTGATGCTGAAATCGCACAGCGTCGTGAAGAAGCAGACAAGCTTGCAACAGCCGAGCAGCCAGCAGAGCAGAAATATTTCGAAGAGATTGGTAAAGAGATGGATGCCAGGCGCGAAGCCGCCAGGGCCGAGATGGAAGCTCGCCGTGCAGCTCACAAGGCAGAGATGGACTAGCGTCGTGCAGAAGCAGGTCTTCCTGAGCAGATGGATGCTGAACGCGCAGCGATTGAAACCGAGATGGACGCACGCCGTGCAGCCCACAAGGCAGAAATGGACCAGCGTCGTGAAGAGATCCGCAAGGAAATCGATGCACTTCGTGCAGAAAAGGACAAGCATTTCGACACACTGCGTGCAGAAGCTGTCACCAGCAATAGCGACAGCTGATCGATTCGCTTTATGCGATCCTGAAAAAAGCCCCGTCAGGGGCTTTTTTTATGGGTACTGACTCATACTCGATCTGGCACATTATAAATATAGTTTCGACCAAATCTTACAAAGTAGTCATTCATCGGCTGAGCTTGACTGTCTCTTCCTTGGTATTAGCGGAAGTGGGCCAAGTCATGCCACTGGTAGCTACCGACCCAAAGCAATGGGATGGACTCCTCCTTACCTATTGGCATCATTGTGCCAAACTGAGATTGAGATTTCAGCGGACGGTAAAAGAGAGGAGTCCATATGAAGATTAGACGAGTTGGTGTTGATTTGGCAAAAAATGTTTTCCAGCTACAGGGTGAAGATGATTCCGCCTCAGTTCGTCAAGCCCTTCGTGAAGAGTAACAAGAACGATGCCAATGATGCACAGGCGATCTGTGAAGACATGGCACGACCTGATATGTATCCAGTTGCCGTCAAAACAATTGAACAGCAAG
>NZ_MPRK01000060.1 GCF_002021095.1 Solemya elarraichensis gill symbiont
TGTCGAGGCCTACAAGGACGACAGCGGCTGGTACCTGCTCTACAACGGTACATGCCAGTTTCTGCAGCCTGGAGGCCTCTGCGGCATCTACGAGACACGTCCGCAGATCTGCCGTGACTATGAAAATGACTGGTGTGAATACGATGAGCCCGCCAGCAAACACTTCATTTACCACTTTCGTGATTACAACGAACTTCTCGCCTACTGCAGGAAACGCTTCAAACGCTGGGATAAGTAGAGCCTGCCCTGTATAATTGTTTGCTTGTCTCACTCTCAAATGCACAAGCCGTATGGAACTCTCATCCCTGACCGCAATTTCACCCGTTGATGGACGCTATGGCAGCAAAACTGCGCCGTTAAGACAGGTATTCAGTGAATTTGGATTAATACGCTACCGCGTGATTGTTGAAATCCGCTGGCTGCAGGCACTCTCGAATGATGCCGAAATCAGCGAAGTACCCGCATTCAGCAGTAAAACCAACCAACTTCTTGAAAGCATCATCGACAATTTTTCAGAGTCCGATGCAGCACGTGTCAAGGAGATCGAGCGCACCACCAACCATGACGTCAAGGCAGTCGAGTATTTCCTCAAGGAACGCATTGCCGACTCTGCGGAATTGATGGCAATCAATGAGTTCATCCACCTTGCCTGCACATCGGAAGATATCAACAACCTGTGTCACGCCATGATGCTGCGTGATGGACGTGAACAGTTGCTGGATACCGCTGACAGGGTCATCGATGCCATCAGGGCACTGGCGCACGAGCACGCTGCCGTTCCCATGCTCTGCAGGACTCACGGCCAGCCTGCCTCACCTTCCACACTCGGCAAGGAGATGGCCAACGTGGTTGCCCGCCTGCAACAACAGAGAGAGCAGATTGCAGCCATTGCCCTGCGCGGCAAGATCAATGGCGCTGTCGGCAACTACAATGCACACCTGTCAGCCTATCCGGACAAGAACTGGACCGCCTTCGCACAGGCCTTTGTTGAGTCAAACGATCTTGACTGGAACTCCTATACAACCCAGATAGAGCCACACGACTACATCGCCGAACTGTTCGATGCCATTCAGCGTTACAACACAATCGTTATCGACTACTGCCGCGATATCTGGTCCTACATCTCTATCGGCTATTTCAAGCAGAAAACCAAAGCAGGTGAAGTCGGTTCTTCGACCATGCCACACAAGGTCAACCCGATCGATTTCGAAAATGGCGAAGGCAATCTCGGCATCGCCAACGCGATCCTGCACCACCTCTCTGCAAAACTGCCCGTATCACGCTGGCAGCGCGACCTGACTGACTCGACTGTACTGCGCAACCTCGGAGTCGGTATCGGTCACACTGTCATTGCCCTTGAATCAGTTCTGCGCGGCATTTCCAAGCTGGAAGCCGATGCGGCGCGCATGGCCGATGACCTGGATGCCAATTGGGAAGTACTGGCTGAACCAATCAGACAGTCATGCGCCGCTATGGCATCGAAAAGCCCTATGAGAAGCTCAAGGAGCTGACACGCGGCCATCGCCTCACACAGGCTGATATGCAGGCCTTCATCGAGAAGCTGGATATTCCCGCTGATGCAAAACAGACGCTATTGCAGATGACGCCAGCCAGCTATATCGGCAATGCTGAAGAGCAGGCGCGCGCGATCTAACAGGAAACAACTCTCACTGATCATCCCCTTGTCATGCCGGCCTTGAGCCGGCATTCATCTGTTTGCGCCCTGTTCAGGATGAATCCCGAACAAGCCTGGGGTGATAAAATGCAACGATAACCTGACTCCCTGCCCTGGCACCCTTTTTCCAGACACAAAAAAGCCGCGCAATGTGCGGCTTTTTCGTTGGCAGAAATTCTGCCTCATGTCATCACGCTATCTTACTTGATAGTGATCTCAACACGACGGTTCTGGTAACGATTCTCTTCAGTATCGTTAGGCTTGACTGGGTTAGACTCACCCATGCCAACGGTAGTCATGCTACCGCGATCCAGACCTTTACCAGACAGGTAGCTTGCAACAGAGTCAGCACGACGCTGTGACAAGCCCTGGTTGTAAGAGTCAGAACCGATGCTATCAGTGTGACCTTCGATAACCATGCTATCGAAACCACCTGAAAGGCTACCAGCCAGATCGTCCAGCTGTGCAGCGAACTCAGGCTTGATGTTGTTCTTGTTGAAATCGAACAGAACACCCTGGAAGGTGATTTTCTGTCCGCAAGTTGGCAGACCATAAGATACTTCCCAGCACTCATCGTATGCGTTCTTGACAACTTCACCCTGTGAATCTGACAGGTACTCTGCAGCACTTGCTGGCATAGCAGCGAGACCAGCAGTCAAAACTGCGATTGCTGCAAATTTATTTTTAAACTGAGACATAATACTCCCCTTGATTGCGGTATTAGACGCTCATAATTTTCTTCATGGCGATTAGGATCATACAACAAGTTCCAACATACGCCAACAACTTTTCCATGACAAATAGATGACATGACAAGAGTTACAGTGCACAAGCGCTCTGAAAGCCAGATTCGCCCCCGCCACTCCTGTACTCTATTTGCTAAGTATATGATAATTTCATACAAACTCAATAGCTGATTAAGCGAGTATCAAAATGCTCAGACTCCCCGCAGGCATTTCCGAAGAGTATTTTCTCGGGAAGATCTGGCAACAATCTCCCCTGTTGATGAGAAATGCTCTCGATGTAGAAAAATTCCCTTGTAAATCAGAACTATATGGTTTGGCTGAAAATGACACAGTCGAATCACGCATCGTCCGGGAACTCGCATCAAGCCCGTTCTGGCAACTCGAAGAAGGGCCTATTAAGAGCGGTTTTGACAAGAAATTTGGAGAATCCCGCTGGACATTGCTGCTGCAGGATATGGATAAACACCTCCCGCAACTGACTTCAATCCTGCATTTGTTTCATTTTATTCCACGCTGGCGCATCGATGACATCATGATCAGCTATGCCGCAGACCAGGGCTCTGTGGGACCTCATGTCGATGAATATGATGTTTTTCTGATCCAGGCACACGGACAAAGACGCTGGAAAATCGATACGCGCGCGATTGAAAACAACAATCTGCTACCTGATATTGATCTGCGTATTCTCAGGCAGTTTGAAACCGAACAGGAGTGGCTGCTGGAGCCAGGCGATATTCTCTACCTGCCACCCGGCGTCGCACATTGGGGAGTTGCCGAGGGAGAGTGTATTACTGCATCAGTCGGCTTCCGCGCCCCGACATCCCACGATCTGCTCGAAGGCTGGGTGGGACATCTGCTTGAAACCGGACAGGCTGAACGTTTCAGCGATCCGCAACGCTCGATTATCGATCCGCAGAATGCAGCGGAAATCAGTCCGGACGATATCGACAGTCTCATCAAATGTTTGAACAGCGCATTACCACAGGGGAAAGAAGCCATGGCCGAATGGCTGGGCTGTTACCTGTCAGAACCCAAACCGCATCTCTATCCGGAACTGCCAGACAGTGATTTCGATGTTGCAGTGATTGCAGCAAGTGGAATACGGCGCCATGGTTTCAGCCAACTGCTCTACCGCAAAGGAGATGAAGAGATCACTCTCTATGCGGATGGTGAGTCATTTCAACTTCCGCCTGAACTACTGGAGTTTGTCGCCATGCTCAGTAACAACGAGGCACTGTCTGCTGAGGAGCTGGCTCCCTGGTTACAACATGAGTTAATCATCGAGCGACTGGAGAGCCTTTACGAACTGGGGGTCATATTGAGAGGAAATGACTAGTGTGTTGACAGGGTAAACACCTTCTCCTGCAGACTCGTAAGCCCCCTCTTCCTGAAACCGGGCTCTTCCGCAAGGGCATCGATACTGGCAATCTCCTCGAGATCACACCACTCCTTGTAGAGCTGAGCCACCTCATCTTCACTCACCGAGAACGGCGGTCCCTGCATCTCCTCCTGGTCATATACCAGGGTAATCAGCAAGATGCCGATTGATGGCGGCAGCAGTTTCTTCAGCGCATCAACATAGTCACAGCGCATCCAGTCAGGCAGCGCGATCAGTGACGCACGATCAAATACAGCCGAAACACCAGAGAGTTGCTCCTGCGTCATAGAGAAAAAGTCACCTTCATAGATGGAAATGCTCTCACCCTTCCACAAACGCAGACCATTCTCCTCAGTCACCTCAACATCAAGATCATTCTCCCTGAAAAAGCTCTCGACCGCGGCGTGGCTCAGTTCAATACCCAGCACCTTGTATCCCTGGTCCACCAACCACAGCATGTCGAGACTTTTGCCACACAGGGGAACAAATACAGTCGAACCTGCCGGCACGTCCAGATGACGCCAGTACTCTTCAAGATGCTGGTTAATGGTCTCCTGGTGAAAACCAATTTCGTTATTCATCCAGCGCTCGATCCAGAAATCTGCTTCCAATTGAGTATCCTCGGTGACTGTAAGTGGCCAAGGATAATCGACTCACTCGTTTCACGCAAAAAATAGGCGTTGGTTATTGGTCGTTGGTCGTGACTCAACATCGTCACCCCGGGCTTGACCCGGGGTCTACCAACCTGAGGACTCTCCGTCAGTGGCGCCCAGCGACCGCCACGGATGGCGGAAGTGCCGGTTTTGCAGGAGCAAAAACCGGCCAGCAGCGCAGGGCATCACAGGAGAAGTGAAAAACTGTTTGAGTGATTGAAGATCGCGAGTTTTACTTCATGATGTGCAGGGAAGCACAAATACCGCGGGCGCAGCGACACATAAACACAAAAAAGCCCGGCAAAAGCCGGGCTTAATCAATCAACAACTGCTTAAGATCAGTTGATTGACTGGTAGTAGTCGATCAGGATCTTGGCAACTTCTGGACGAGAGAACTCTTTTGGCGGGGCAATACCCTGTCCGAGCATTTCACGTACCTTGGTACCAGACAGCAGTACGAAGTCATCCTTCTCGTGATCAGGTGCTTCGCACATCATCACAACCTTATTGAGCTTCTTGGACCATGCGGTATGGTCAGCCTTGAAGATTTCAATCTCCAGTGCGCCTTCGGGAATCTCATCAAAAATGGTTTGTGCGTCAAAAGCACCATAGTAGTCACCAACACCAGCGTGGTCACGACCGATGATGAAATGTGTCGCACCCATGTTCTGGCGGAAATAAGCGTGCAGAACACCTTCACGTGGACCTGCATAGAGCATGTCGTAACCGTAACCGGTGACCATCGCGCTGTTTGGCGGGAAGTAGAGCTCAACCATCTTGCGGATTGCAGCATCACGAACCGGCGCAGGAATATCACCCGGCTTCAGCTGGCCAAGCAGCATGTGGATAACCAGGCCGTCACAACCGAGACGATCCATTGCCATGTGGCACAGCTCTTCGTGTGCGAGGTGCATCGGGTTACGGGTCTGGAAGGCAACAATCTTCTTCCAGCCACGCTCTGAAATCTCGTTACGAATCTCGACAGCAGTACGGAAGGTATCCGGGAAATCGGTCATGAAGTAAGAGAAGTTCAGAACCTGGATCGGACCGGAAAGTGCGACACGGCCCTGTGAATTGAATGCAGCAACACCAGGATGCTCAGGATCATCTGTACCGTAAACCTTCGCGGTCATGGTCTGCATCTGCTCGTCGCTGACAGTCTCGACAGCTTCGATATCCATCACTGCGAGAACCGGGTTGCCTTCAACGTTTGGATCACGCAGCGCAATACGCTTCGCATCACCGATAGCATCTGTATTCTCAACAAGACACATAACAGGAACCGGGAAGAAAGCACCGGAAGTCATCTGCATGGTCTCTGCACAACTGACAGAGTCAGCGACATTCATATAGCCCTGCAGCGGGTTGAAATAACCAGAACCCATCATCACGGCATTCGCAGCTGCCTGAGAGCTGACTATGATTGAAGGCAGCGATTCTGCCTCGTGAGTGAGCGCGTGATGCGCATCCGGGTCATAGACATAACGTGGTTGTAACTCGTCTGAACCGACCGGCTTGATCATGGCGGTGCCTCCTGAATTGATTTGATATTATCGAAAAACCTGACGAAAACTAACACAATCACCCCGCTGCACCCAATACCAAAATCCTTTTACGCATATAAAATTCACTGGGGCTCATTATTTGAGCTGCCAATCATGTATGGTTATATAAAGTCTTAAGCTAACAACCGTAAACAGTAAGGAAGCCTGTTGAAACCTCTCCACTCGCCAGAATTGTTCGAAATGCTGCGCCGCGGCACGAGCGTTGTTACAGTCAACAAACGCCTCGCACGCCAACTTGAGAATGATTTTGCTGCACAGCAAGAAGCGAGCGCATGGGCGAGTCTCGAACTACTGCCATGGCAAGCCTGGCTGATGCAGCAGTATCAGCAATTGATTGCAAATGGCAAAACAGCCGCAATGCCGCTCTCTGCTCTGCAGGAAAAACTGCTGTGGGAAGAGATCGCAGCTGACTGGAATCAAAAACAACCAACTGGTCACGCCCTGCTTCGACCAACTGTTGCCGCAGCCAATGCTGCAAACGCCTGGCAGACACTGAACGATTGGCAACTGGACGGATCCTCGCTGGAAGAATTCATGTGGCAGCCGGAGAGCCGCCTGCTGCTTGAGTGGATGGATACATTTTCACAGCACTGCGACAACGGCGGCGTCATCAGCCACAGTCGCATCCCCGGACTGCTGCTTGATGCCTACATGCATGACGACATTGTTGTTCCTGAACAACTGGTAGTTGCCGGCTTTGATGACTACACACCCCTGCAACGAGCCTTCCTGACGCAACTCGAAAGCCGGGGTTGCGAACTGTTCGAACTGAAACAGACCGGAAACGAGGGCAAAGCCTGTATCACCGCCTGCACAACTCCCGAACAGGAAATCGAGGAAGCCGCCGCCTGGGCCAGCCACGAGTTGCAGAATAACCCGGAGGCACGCATCGGCGTTGTCATTCTCGACCTGCAGCAGCGAAGCAAACAGGTCGCACGAATATTCCGTTACCTCCTGCACCCCGAACGGATTGTGCAGGAAGATTCGGATCAACAGCGACTCTTCAACATCACCCTCGGTCAACCCCTGTCGGATCAGGCCATCATCAGGGATGCCTTGCTGATGCTGCAGCTCTGTTACGGGAGCCTTGGCAGCAGTGACCTCACGCGTCTGCTACATTCGCGTTTCCTTGGTGAATACAATATCGAGTCTGCCCACCTTGCGTCTCTGGATCTGCTACTGCGGGAACGAGGCATACTCGATTGTTCACTGGAATATCTCTCAAACCTGGCTGCAAAAGAGTTGCAGACGCATCGGCTTGCTGAACGATTGCAGCAATTGAAACTATTGCTGGGTGATGCCGGAGAGATTTCCCACACTGCGCTTGCGAAACGCTATGTCGAGATTCTGAGAATTGCAGAATGGCCCGGCGAACAGGCACTCAACCAGCGCGAATACCAAGCGCGTGAAAGTTTCAGTCACCTGTTCGACAGCTTCAGTCGCCTTGATCGGATCAGCCCTCCGGCCAGCGATAAACATGCCTTGCAACGACTCATTCAAATGGCACGCGAAACCCCCTTCCATCACCAGGCAGGTGATGCGCCAATCCAGGTGATGGGACTACTGGAAGCCGGCGGCCAGAGTTTTGATGCCTTGTGGGTGACTGGCATGACGCTTGACCAGTGGCCACCCGCGCCAAAACCGAACCCGATGCTGCCACTGCAGTTGCAGCGCGAACAAATGATGCCTCGCAGCAGCGCTGCACGTGAACTGCACATAGCAGAGAAAGTCACCGAACGCCTGCGCTGCGCTGCGCCACGTGTCATATTTAGTCATGCAAAGCTTGATGGTGAGAGTGAACTGCTGCCGAGCAACCTCGTGGCCGACCTGCCTGCGGCTGCAAATGTGCAATATCAGCACCCGCTATTCCAGAAAACCGACAACATTCAACTGCAGTCGCTTGGCGATACCAGGGCGCCACAAATCGATACCGCCGGAGAGCGTGTCATCCATGGTGGTGTTGCACTGATCCGCGACCAGTCCCTGTGCCCGTTTCAGGCCTTTGCGCGCCACCGTCTGCGTGCAACTCAACCCCGGGATGCAGCACCAGGAATTGACCCTGGTACGAAAGGCACGCTGCTGCACGATGCGCTTGAGATTCTGTGGAAACAGCTGAAAGACAGCAAACGCCTGCATGCAATTGATGATGAGACCTGCCGACACCTGGTGATTGACAGTGTTACCCACGCTGCAAACAAATACCGTCTTGATGTGCATGTCGGGAAACGCATGGCGCAGCTTGAGCAAAAGCGTCTTGAACGACTGCTAATGCAATGGCTCGAACTGGAAAAGAAGCGCCCTCCTTTCAGCGTCATTGAGAGTGAAGCCAAACACCAGGCGCAGCTGGCAGGGCTTTCCTTTAACATTCGCATCGACCGTATCGACCAGCTGGAGAATGGTTGCCATGCCGTGATCGATTATAAAAGCGGTCGTCATGCCAATCCCGGCTGGGAAAATGAACGGCCGGGAGAGCCCCAGTTACCCATCTATGCCACCCAGTCCAAACACGAAATCTGTGCAGCAATCCTTGCCTACGTGCG
>NZ_MPRK01000007.1 GCF_002021095.1 Solemya elarraichensis gill symbiont
CGCAGGGCGTCCGGGGCAATAAAGGCTGTCGAAGATCGAGTGTAAAAGGGCGACTTGGATGTCCCGTTTTACATCACGAGATCAAAGACACGCTTGTGTAATTTTGCGTTGCCCTTTTTCCCGGTTAGCGAGCGCCTATTTGGACAAAATAGTCGAAGAGACGAATGTATTAAATAGATACATTGAGTCACACCGCAAAGGGAGTGGATGGAAGCGATGGAAAAGACGCGGTGGTGTAAGTCATATCACTTTCGATTATTTTGTCAGAAGTATGGGTGTTGAAAATACTCTTAAGGGGGGAATCCACTGGAGGCCGCAGACAGATTTTCTCGTATACGATACGTATGACGATTACTTTTGTCTGGAAGATTTTCAGACGGCGGTAGAGACGCTCAAGAATAAAATTAACATGTCCGTTATTGATGCGCGCCCATTTACCAAGCATAGTGTGAGTGAACACAATTCTTCGGAAGGAGGCGGATATTCTGTTCTCGCACCTGACAAGTTACATGCGATGAAATTACAGGGCTCCCTTCCGGCATACCGGGATTTGTACACGGAAGAGCTGGTCGAAATAGTGAGGTCTGTTTACAGGTCGGACCTGGATTTATATAAAGATATTTTCGGGGACGCCGCGCTGATGTTCCGGTAGGCTGTTTTAGCCTGCTATCCGCAATGCGTAGAGTTCGTATTACGTGGATGGATTTTGCGCATCATTGATGCAAGGGCATTGCTTTCATATTGGACTTGCTGCGCACGCTTCGTCTGTGCGTAAAACGGTATAGCAGAGGAAGAGTATGTTTGATAGAAATAGAATTACAGAATTGTTCGCATCCATTGATGAGAAAAACACGGAGAAATTTGCAACGCATCTTTCAGATGATTGTTCTTTTCGATTTGGTAATCTTCCCGTTGTTGTCGGGGTGGGCGGCATCAGTGAATTTGTTGGTGGTTTTTTTGATTCAAGCGCGGCACTCAAACATGATGTTGTCGATATATGGATGCTTCCGGATGGTGCGGTTTGTCATGGCATGGTGTCCTACACGCGCCACGATCAGTCAGTTTTATCCATTCCGTTCTCAAATATATTCAAGGTCGATAACGGGACAGTTTGCGAATACCTGATTTTTGCGGATACTTCACAGTTGTACGCTCAATAAATAGATCAATACGCGGATGAAGCTGGAAATCATTCAGGCAGACTATTCGAATAAAAAGCATCGAGGCGATATTCCGATGCTGCTTGATGCCTATGCATCTGGTCCAATGGTTGGAGGCACTCCACTCAAAGCAAAGGTGAAACAAAACCTCGTTCATGAATTATCCAGACGTCCCTATGCCTTTTCTGTGATTGCTTATGTCGATGAATGCCCGGCGGGCCTGGTTAACTGTTTTGAGGCTTTTTCAACATTCGCATGCAAGCCCCTGGCCAATATTCATGATGTTATGGTCCTTAATAAATACAGGGGTAATGGCATTTGTCAGAAAATGCTCGAAAAGGTCGAGTCGATCGCAATTGCCAGGGGGTGTTCCAAACTGACGCTAGAGGTTCTGACGAATAATGACGCTGCAAAAGCTGCTTATGAGAAATTTGGTTTTACAGGTTAAGAGTTGGATCCTAAAGCAGGCAGTGCACAGTTCTGGCATAAAAAAATAACGAGTGCATAACAGGATGCGCGGTTAATAAAACCACTATATCGCGGTCCCCGATTCGTCTTGTAAAACTGAGAAGGGAGGCGATTGCCTCCCTATTTTTTTGTGCCCGTTATCCGCTGTAACGGTTTGAGAGTGTGCCGATGCCATCAATGACAATTTCGACAGTTTCACCGGGCTGCATGATGTCGGCGCCAGTAGAAGTGCCACAGGCGATGACATCACCTGGCAGTAGTTGGATCTCCTGTGAAATCATGCTGACAATCTCACGCGGTTTGAAAATCATGTCAGAGACCGGGTAATTCTGTTTTTCAGTACCGTTAACAACCGCCTTGACGACAAGCCCATCCGGCTCGATATCAGTCTCGATCACAGGGCCGATGGGTCCGAAGGTCGGAAAACTCTTGGCACGGCACCAGTGGGTGAAACCAGGCTCTTCAAAAAGAGTGGTCGGTGCAGTGACGTCATTCACACAGGTATAGCCGAGGATGTGATCATCGGCATCGGCATCGGCATCGGCATCGGCATCGGCATCGGCATCTGCAGCGCTGATCTGGAATGCGGGTTTCCCAATGACAATGCCCAGTTCGGCCTCGAACTTGAGGTCGTTGGTGTAACTGCCAGGTCTGCAGATTGTGTCGCCATTTGCCGAAACGCAGCTCGCCAGCTTGACGAAGAAGAGCGGTGATTTTGGCATGAACAGCTTGTCGGCCACACGGCGCTCGTGGAAGTTGTTCCACAGGCCGAGAAACTGGCGCGGTTCGACTGGTGGCAGCAGCTTTGCATCTGCAAGGCTGACTGATTCACCGCTTGTAGCGTGGTTCTCGAAAGGTGATCCCGTGCAGAGATTGATGGTGTCGTTGTCGAGCTGACCGTAGGCCGCTGTGCCCTGGTGTTCTATACGGACCCATTTAGTCATGAGTGGTTAATTCCCTCAGGAGGCTTCGCGCTTGTCGTGTTCGATCATGGCGTAGGCAGAGTGATTGTGAATCGACTCGAAATTCTCGGCTTCAACCGTGTAGGCGCAGATGCGTCCGTCCTCGTTGAGGCGCTGTGCCACGTCACGCACCATGTCTTCGACAAACTTGGGGTTGTCATAGGCGCGTTCTGTGACGAACTTCTCGTCCGGGCGCTTGAGTAGTCCATAGAGTTCGCTGGAGGCCTCTTTCTCGACCAGGTCGATCAGATCCTCGATCCAGAAAAAATCTTCGGCACAAACGGTGACGGTAACGTGTGAACGCTGGTTGTGCGCACCGCGCTCTGAGATTTTCTTCGAGCAGGGACACAGGCTGGTTGCCGGGACCAGTACACGCGTGGACATTTCCGGAATGCTGTCACGGATCTCGCCGATCAGTGTGACCTCGTAATCCATCAGGCTCTCAACACCGCTTACAGGTGCCTTCTTGTTGACGAAGAAGGGGAAGCTCATCTCGATATGGCCCACTTCCGACTCCAGCAACTGTGCCATCTCGCTAAGCATATCCTTGAACGAGGCAACAGTAATCTCACGCTCGTGATTGTTGAGGATGCCGACAAAGCGCGACATGTGCGTGCCCTTGAAATTGTGCGGAAGGTAGACGGACATGTTGAAATTGGCCACCGTGTGCTGCTCGTTACCGCTACGGTCTGCAACCTTGACTGGGTGGCGGATATCCTTGATACCAACCTTGTTGATGGCGATCTGGCGCGTGTCGGCACTGCCCTGAACATCCTCGATGTCGGCTGCGGTTACTGGTTTCGCAATGTCTGTTGCTGAGCTCATGTCGGCGTCTGCTGTTGGATTCGAGCCGGACATTCTACCGTTTTTGTACGCTTGTGTCAGTTGGTAGTGGTCAGGTGTCTCGACTGGCGGTTGTCGTCAATGACTTCTGCTGGCGGTGTAGCCTGCAATCCCCCTTAACATGTCGGCTTTTGAGTCGAAAATCTTCAATGAGGCGATAGATTCTTCGATCAGTTCATCCACACGGTCGCGCGCGCCCTGCAGCCCAAGCAGGTCAGGGTAGGTGGTTTTCAACTGTAGCGCATCCTTGCCCTGGGTTTTGCCAAGGGTAGAGGTGTCACCGACAACATCGAGAATGTCATCGACAATCTGGAAGGCGAGACCGATGCACTTGGCGAAGTGATCGAGACGTTTATGCTCTTCTTTTTTGATTTTATCGGCGCACAGGGCGCCAAACATGACGCTGGTACGGATAAGGGCGCCTGTTTTGTGAATATGGATATTCTCCAACTCTCCCAGTTGCAGCTCTTTTCCGGTCGCCTCCAGGTCAAGGGCCTGGCCACCGGCCATGCCAAGTGAGCCGGAGGAGCGTGCAAGAAAATCGATCATGCTGAGACGGTTCGCAGGGGTGATACCGTCAATGTTTGTTGCAAGCGCCCCAAAAGCGAGGGCCTGCAGCGCATCCCCTGCGAGGATGGCGGTGGCCTCGTCAAACTTGACGTGGCAGGTTGGTTGTCCACGACGCAAGTCGTCGTCGTCCATGGCTGGCAGATCATCGTGGATCAGGGAGTATGCATGAATCAGCTCAAGTACAGCAGCCGGTGTATCCGCAATCTCTGCAGGCCGTTCGAAGAGAGCGGCAGTAGCATAGGTTAAAACGGGGCGAATGCGTTTGCCTCTGGCAAGTGCCGAGTAACGCATCGCCTGGTGCAGGTTAACGGGATTATGATCGCCCGCAGGGAGCATTCTGGCCATGTGCTTCTCAACGCGCTCCTGGGAACTGCTGATAAATGCTTGCAATTCGGGTGACATCTAGTTACTCACGCTATCGGCTGATACCTGTTCCAGGTCTGCATCTTCACTGGTCTGCGAGAGCATCTCTATCTTCTGCTCGGCTTCACGTAGCGCTGTTTCGCACTGGCGTGTCAGCGCGACTCCCTTTTCAAATGTTTTCAGAGATTCCTCAAGTGTCAATTCGTCGCTTTCCATGGTCTCCACGAGCTTCTCGAGTTCGTTCAGAGCCTCTTCGAATCCGGTTGCTTGAGTTGTTTTCCTGGCCACTGGTGCTGTCCTTTCTCAAAAATGTGCAAATAACCTAACGCAGAGTCGCCATAAGGGCAATGCTGTCGCAGATGTTCTTTTCAAGGTATATTGTCGCATTATTGAAGATTCAATTGATGGGAATTATACGATGTTCACAAGAGTGGTGATTTTGACAGCGGTAGCACTATTCCTGGCCGGAGAGGTGCAATCTCGGGATAGAACAGATACCTACGAGCAGTTTCGTTCCGAAAATGAGCGTAGCGAGTTTGAATTCGACGAATCTCTTGTTGAGCAGTGGAAGGAGCAGGTTAAAGGTGTGCCAAAGCTCAACCTCAAGACATTGCGTAAGCTGGATATTGATCATGGGCCTGTTGGTGCAGATGTTTACGTGGATGAAAGCACCCTTGACGTCAATGAAAAGGATCGCATGGTGCGTTACTGGATGGTAATGAAAACCGGCGGTGGTCGCTATGGCAGCATGAGCTACGAGGGAATTCGTTGCGGAACCGGGCAGTATAAAAACTATGCATATGCGAGTGCACGGAATCCTGATGACATCAGGCCGATCAAGTCGCCCAAGTGGCGCGAAATCCGGCAGAACACGCGTGACCCCCGCTTTGAAATGGCACGTGACTACTTTTGCGCAGGTATTATTCCGAGGACACAGGCTGGCGTGATCAAGGCAGTCCGTGGCCATGTAGCACCGTGGGATAATACTTCGGCCGACCTGCTCAAGCGCTAAACCAGGGAATTTATGACAGAGTACGATGCTTCAGCGATTGAGGTCCTCAGCGGCCTCGAGCCGGTGCGCAAGCGCCCCGGCATGTATACGGACACCACGCGCCCTAACCACCTTGCACAGGAAGTCATAGACAACAGCGTTGACGAGGCGATCGCTGGTTTTGCCAAGTCGATCGATGTCATTCTCTACAAGGATGGCTCCCTTCAGGTCAGTGATGACGGGCGTGGCATGCCGGTGGATATTCATCCACAGCAGGGCATTCCCGGTGTCGAGGTGATCCTCACCAAGCTGCATGCCGGCGGCAAGTTTTCCAACAAGAGCTACCAGTTCTCCGGTGGTTTGCACGGTGTCGGCGTGTCTGTTGTCAATGCACTGTCGAAACACCTCGAGGTGTGGGTAAGACGCGATGGAAAGGAGTACAACATTGCTTTTGGCAGTGGTGTAAAGCGCAGTGATCTCGAGGAGATTGGCACTGTTGGCAAACGCAACACGGGCACCACGCTGAAATTCTGGCCGGACCCATCCTATTTCGATAGTGCAAAATTCTCTGTCAGGCAGCTCGAGCACGTGCTCAGGGCCAAGGCGGTTCTGTGCCCCGGGTTGAATGTTTCCTTTCTTGATGAGAAGAGCGGCGAGAAAAAAGAGTGGTGCTACGAGGATGGTTTACGTGATTACCTGGTAGACGAACTTCAGGGCGTGGAAACTCTACCGCAGGAACCCTTTATCGGCACGATGAAAAGTGACCGGGAGGCTGCTGACTGGGCCGTGGTATGGCTGCCGACTGGTGGCGATGCTGTTACCGAGAGCTACGTCAACCTGATCCCTACCGCCCAGGGCGGTACCCATGTGAATGGCTTGCGTAGCGGGCTCACTGACGCGGTTCGCGAGTTCTGTGAATTTCGTAACCTGCTGCCGCGTGGAATCAAGCTGACGCCGGACGATGTCTGGAACCAGGTCAGTTATGTACTTTCAGTCAAACTTGCCGATCCGCAATTTTCGGGGCAGACCAAGGAGCGGCTCTCTTCACGTGAATGCGCTGCCTTTGTTTCCGGTATCGTCAAGGACAGTTTCAGCCTGTGGCTGAACCAGCATACCGAAGCGGGCGAAGCGATTGCCGAGTTGGCTGTCAACTCGGCGCAGGCGCGTCAGCGTGCCGGTCGCAAGGTCGCGCGCAAAAAGGTCACCCAGGGTCCGGCGCTGCCAGGCAAGCTGGCTGACTGCTCATCGACTGATCCACGCCAGACCGAGCTATTCCTTGTCGAGGGTGACTCGGCCGGCGGTTCTGCCAAGCAGGCACGTGACAAGGAGTTTCAGGCGATCATGCCGTTGCGTGGAAAAATCCTCAACACCTGGGAAGTTGATCCTGCCGAGGTGCTGGCATCGCAGGAAGTTCACGATATCTCTGTCGCAATCGGCGTAGAACCGGGTAGCGATGACCTCTCCAGGTTGCGCTTCGGTAAAATCTGTATCCTCGCCGATGCCGATTCTGACGGTATGCATATTGCAACCCTGCTGTGTGCCCTGTTCGTGCGCCACTTTCCACGCCTGGTAAACGAGGGGCACGTCTACGTGGCGATGCCGCCACTGTTTCGAATCGATGTCGGCAAGCAGGTTTTCTATGCGCTCGACGAATCTGAAAAACAGGGTGTGCTCGACCGCATTGCTGCCGAGAAGCTCAAGGGGAAAATCTCCATTCAGCGCTTCAAGGGACTCGGAGAGATGAATCCGCTGCAACTACGCGAGACCACTATTCATCCGGATACGCGTCGACTTGTACAGCTGACACTGGAGGCTGATGACAATACCCACCAGATGCTCGACATGCTGTTGGCAAAAAAACGTGCCGCTGACCGCAAGAGTTGGCTACAGGAGAAGGGAGACCTGGCGGATATTGCCTAGGAATTCTGACTACCCCGCTGTAGATAGAAGAGGCTATCGATTCTCTCTTTTGGGGTATTAGTAGTGCCTATTACGCTCGATTGGTATAAACTGCGCTTATCGCAATAGAAGATTTAGAGAAACTTATGGCTGATCGCAGACTCCAAGTGTTTCACACAGTGGCACGACTGCTCAGTTTTACCAAAGCAGCAGAAACCTTGCACATGACTCAACCAGCCGTGACCTTCCAGGTCAGGCAGCTTGAGGAGTATTTCAATACGCGGTTGTTTGACCGCACCCACAACAAGATCAGCCTTACCGAGGCCGGTGAGCGTGTCTATGGATATGCTGAGCAGATTTTCGAACTCTATGGGCAAATGGAGAACGCGGTACGTGAAATGACCGGTGAGGTGAGCGGTGATCTCATCATCGGTGCGAGTACAACCATCGCCGAGTACATGCTGCCCCCGCTTCTGGGTGACTTCAAAGAGCAGTATCCTGATGTTGATATTCACCTCAAGGTCGCCAATACCGACGGTATTGTGCACATGGTGGAGAGCAACGTCATCGATCTCGGCGTTGTCGAAGCACCGGTGACCAACAAGAACCTGGTCGTCGAGCACTGCCGTAACGACCAGCTGGTTGCCATCGTACCGCCCAAGCATCCACTTTCAGAGAAAAAAGAGACCACCATTGAAGAGATGCTCGGTTACCCCTTTATCTGTCGTGAAGAGGGCTCGGGTACACGAGAAGTGATCGCCGAGTTCCTGGGGGAGCGCGACAAGGAACATCACATCGAAATGACGGTGGGCATGGAGCTCGGTAGCCCGGAAGCGGTCAAGGGAGCGGTCGAGGCGAGTATGGGCGTTTCCATTGTGTCGCGTGCGACTATCCAGAAAGAGCTGCAACTTGGCACCCTGGTATCCATCCCCATCAAACCCATACTGGAACGTCCTTTCTCCTTCGTTCACAAGAAACAGAAGTTTCGCAAGCGCCTGATGGAGACTCTGCTCGAATTTGCCGGCGACTACTGTGACGGCGAAGAGGGGAGCTAGTGTTTCCGGGAATGCCAGTTGCCGGGGCCGGCGCAGATGCCAGGCGCATCGAAAAGATTCTCAAACAGCTGTCACCGGGAGACCGGGAATCACTCTTTGCCTTTGCTGAATTCCTGCTTGCACGTTCAACGGCAGATAAACTGGATGTTCAGCAAGAAGAGCAGCAGCCGAAAGGAATTGAACGTCCCACGGAGGAGTCGGTGATCGGTGCCGTCAAGCGCCTCAGGGAGAACTACTTTATGGTTAACCCTGACACGCTCTTGCACGAAACTTCTGAACTCATGCAATCACATATGCTGAAAGGGCGTCCCGCAGTTGAAGTGATTGACGAGCTTGAGCGTCTGTTTGAATCGAAATACAAGGACTATACCGACTCCATGAAGGGAAACGCTGAATGAACCTGATAACAGCCTGGTTTAAACGCACCTTCTCCGATCCGCAGGTGATTACGTTAACGCTTGCGCTGTTGGTGGGCTTTGCCGTTCTCTTCTTTTTTGGCGCGATGCTGGCACCTGTGCTTGCAAGCTTGGTGATTGCCTATCTGCTGGAGGGACTCGTATCGCTGGCCGAGGGATCCGGCATGCCGAGACTGGTTGCAGTGGTTATCGTCTTCCTGCTGTTTATCATGTTTGTTATCCTGATTATATTTGGTGTCATGCCGCTCGCGTTTCAACAGTTGACGGAGCTGGTACAACAGACACCGAGTATGCTGGCTGCAGGGCAGGAAAGACTGATGAAGCTGCCTGAGCTCTATCCTGATCTTGTCGATTCAAACCAGATCACTGATTTAATAAATGTTATCAAGGCCGAGATGGCGAGCTTTGCACAGCGTGTTTTGTCACTCTCCGCCTCGTCGGTGGTTGGCCTTATCACCATCCTTGTTTACTTTATCCTGGTACCCCTGCTGGTGTTCTTCTTTCTCAAGGACAAGAGCATAATCATCTCCTGGCTGCTGCAGTACTTTCCCAGCAACCGCGGTATCGTTGACCAGGTTTGGAAGGATGTTGACGTACAAATCGCAAACTATGTACGCGGCAAGTTCTGGGAGATCACCATTGTCGGTGTGGTGAGCTATATCACTTTCACCTTTTTTGGGCTCAACTACGCACTGCTGCTGGCAGTGCTCGTCGGTCTGTCTGTCATCATTCCCTATATTGGTGCTGCCGTGGTAACGGTTCCTGTACTGATTGTGGCCTGGTTCCAGTGGGGGTGGGGTGGTGCATTCATCTATCTGACAATCGCCTATTTCATCATCCAGGCACTCGATGGCAACGCGCTGGTGCCCTTGCTCTTCTCCGAAGTCGTCAACCTGCACCCTGTCGCCATTATCGTATCGATTTTGCTGTTTGGCGGCCTGTGGGGCTTCTGGGGCGTCTTCTTTGCGATCCCTCTCGGCACCCTCGTCAAGGCTGTACTCACGGCATGGCCCAGACGGCCGGAAAGAGAAGCAGCGGCATCGTCTTGATTACGCTGACAGCAGTGTTTTATCAGCTTGCTTCAGATGCTCAAAAGTCCCGCATTGCGGGGCTTTTTTGTGCCGCTGCTTGAAGCGGGCGGTTACAGATAATCGGAAGCGTATTCTGCAAGTCGTGAGCGCTCGCCGCGCATCAGGGTGATGTGGCCCGCATGCTCCCAGTTCTTGAACTTGTCGACCACGTAAGTGAGACCGGAACTGGTCTCGGTCAGATAAGGGGTGTCGATTTGCGCGACGTTGCCGAGGCAGACAATCTTGGTGCCGGGCCCGGCGCGCGTAATCAGGGTTTTCATCTGTTTCGCGGTGAGGTTCTGTGCCTCGTCGATTATCAGGTACTTGTTGAGGAAAGTACGGCCGCGCATGAAGTTGATCGAGTGAATACGGATGCGTGAACGCAACAGGTCATCGGTTGCTGCACGTCCCCAGTCGCCGCCGCCCTCGGTACGCGTGAGCACCTCGAGGTTATCCATCAGTGCGCCCATCCAAGGTGTCATTTTCTCTGCTTCGGTACCGGGCAGGAAACCGATATCGTCACCGACAGGGACCGTGACACGGGTCATGATGATTTCGGTATAGCGATTCTCGTCGAGAACTTGTGTCAGTCCTGCCGCCAGTGTCAGTAATGTCTTGCCGGTACCGGCTACGCCGAGCAGGGAGACAAAATCAAGATCGGGGTCCATCAGCATGTTGAGAGCGAAATTCTGCTCGCGGTTGCGTGACATGATGCCCCACACGCTGTGCTTGGACGAATGGTAGTCGTTGACAATCTCTATGATGGCATCTTCGCCATCCTTCATACGTACGATCGCCTCGAAACCACTGCCGTCATCCATGTAGAGACACTGGTTGATATGCCATTGCTTGGCATCCGGACCACTGACGCGGTAGTAGGTGTGTCCCTCTTCCTGCCAGGATTCAACATCCTTGCTGTGGGATTCCCAGAAGTTGCTCGGCAACTCCTCGTGTCCCTTGTATAGCAGGTCGACATCGTCAAGCACCTGGTCGTTGCTGTAATCCTCGGCACTGAGGCCAATCACGGCTGCCTTGATGCGCAGGTTGATATCTTTCGAGACCAGGGTGACAGGACGGTGCGGATGAATCTCCTTGAGTGCCAGGGCAGTGCCGAGAATGTCATTGTCAGGGGTGTTGCCCGGCAGTGATTCGGGCAGTGACTGTGGCAGGTGCTCTGTCTGGAAATAGAGTCTTCCCTGTTGAGGTTCTTCGTCTGATTCTTCAGAGATGCTCGACCAGGCCGGCAATGCGAGTCCCTTGTCGATTCCGGCTTTGTCCATGTTGCTCATCAGGTCATCCAGAAAGCGGCTTGCCTGGCGCACGTTGCGCGCTACTTCGGATGTGCCTTTTTTGGCCCGGTCGAGTTCCTCGAGAACAATCATCGGAATAAAGATGTCATGTTCCTTGAAGCGGAAAATAGATGTCGGGTCATGCATCAGCACGTTGGTGTCGAGTACAAAAAGTCGTTTGACAGGCACGATACGGGCTCCAGGGTGGATTGGTGGATTACTGCTTGTGCAGCTGTTTGACGGCTTCAAGGACTTCATCGATGTGGCCTTTGACCTTGACGCCACGCCATTCATGGCGGAGCTTCCCCTGCTTGTCGATGATGAATGTGCTGCGTTCGATGCCGCGTACCTGTTTGCCGTACATGTTTTTCAGTTTCATGACATCGAACAGGTTGCAGAGTGCTTCTTCTGTGTCAGAGATCAATTCAAACGGGAATTGCTGCTTGGTTTTGAAATTCTCCTGCGCCCTGAGGCTGTCGCGTGATGCACCGAGAATGACGCATGATTGACGGCGGAAGTTGTTGATTGCCGCACTGAAATCGAGACCTTCCTGTGTACATCCCGGTGTGCTGGCCTTGGGATAGAAGTAAATGACGATATTTTTCCCGGCGTAATCGGAGAGGCGGTTTTCTTTGCCCCCGGTCAGCAGAAGCTCGATATCCGGTACTTTTTTGTTTAGTGCGGCCTGGTGATCTGCCATGCGCAAGTTCTTCCTGTTTATTAGTGGGTGACGGGTTCCAGTACAGCATCCAGGTTGAGCGAGTCACAGTACTCCATGAACTCGATACGCAGTGCTGGGATCTGTACCTGCGACGGTACGCCTATGAGCAGATTGACGGCGAACATGGGTGTACCCGTGTGCGCTGCAGAGTAGCTGCTGGTACTGAGATCCTGGATGTTGATTTGTCGCTGGGCGAAAAAATCCGATAGCTGGTGCACGATGCCTGGGTGGTCAAGGGCAACGACGTTGACGGCGTAGGGCACCAGCATGTCTGCCGATTGTCTTGACTCGGTGCGCTTGCACTGTGCCTGAAGTCCAAGTGATTCCGCGATTGCGGGAAGTGCCTGCTCCAGTTTCGAGAGCTGGTTCCATGCGCCTTTGACAAGCATCTGTATGGCAAATTCGCCGCCGAGGACCGTCATACGGCTGTCTGTAATATTAAGATCGAGCTTGGCGATCCGATTGGTCAGCTGTTCAACGATACCGGGACGGTCACTGCCGATGGCGGAGATGACAAGTTGCTGTTGGTTATCTTGCATGTGGCCTCTGCCTGCTGCATTTGTTGATCAAAGTGTATCCTTTATGGGACGCCCAAAAAAGCCTGTTTTGCCGCTTTTATCTCTTTTCTGCAATTGCTGCAGCAGCGCCCTAGAGTTCGACTTCGCGCAACTGTTTTGCTGCATCTTCCGGGCTGATGGTCGAGACAAACAGTCCTGAACCGAGCTCAAAGCCTGTAGGAATACTGGTTCTCGGGCAGATTTCGAGATGCCAGTGATAGCTTTGCTGGCAATCATCGTAGTCTTTACCATGCGGAATCGAGTGCATGAAAAAGTTGTACTGAGCACCGCCAATAACATGATCGAGACGCTGCATGGTGCGTTTCAGCATGCCGGCAAACTCCTCCATGTCTTCTTCATTCACGTCCATGAAGTCCGCTTCGTGATGCAATGGCAGGATGTGAACCTCCCATTCGAAGCGACTGGCAAATGGCTTGATGGCGATAAAACGCTTGCCCTTCTCAATGACATACTGGCCGACATCGATTTTTCTGCGTATCTCACCCGAGTCACGATCGTAGATGGTCGCCTCGTAGGTCAGCGCCTCGTCAATCAGTGAGCAGAAAACGCACTGGTTATACTTGTTGTAATAATTGCGGCTGTTGGTGACTTCATCCTCGACATTCTGCGGAACCACCGGCATGGCGATGATCTGGCTGTGGGTATGCGGGATGCTTGCACCAGCTGCGGGGCCGAAATTCTTGAATACCAGTACGTACTTGAGGCGTGAGTCTGAAGTGTACAGTTCCTTCATGCGCTGGTGATAGAGACAGAAGAGCTGTTGCAGATGAGACACTTCCATCTCATGCAGTGCGATGCCGTGAGCTGGATTGTCGATGATGACCTCGTGACGTCCATAGCCGTCAATCACCTGCTGCAGTCCGAGGGTCAGGCTGGTCTGTTCCCTGTCGTCACCAAGCACGGGATAGAGATTGGGGACAATGCGCATTTGCCACTCTTCATCACTCGGCCACGCTTTTATCGTTGGCGGGGTCTTCTCCTCGTTACCCTTGCAGAAGGGGCAGGTCTCGACATGTTCGCGACTGTCACGCTCAACTTTTTCTTCGGCCTTGCGTGGACGCATGCCGCGTGCTGTTGAAACCAGTACCGACTCGGTCGGTACAATCGGGTTGATACGGATCTCACGTGTCGGTGCGTCGTCACTACTCATTTTTACTTCACCTTGCTGCTTTTTATCTCTAGATGATGGAGTTGTCGTCGATTCGGGGGCCAGGTACAAGCAAAATGCTTGAATGGCGACATAACCTGGAATTGATCTGAGGTTCGGTATTCTTGTGTTGGGTCTCTATTTATTGCAGATTTCCGTAAAGCGCCGCATAGCGACCGTCGAGTGCGAGCAGTTCAGTATGGCTGCCCTGCTCGACCAGGTGTCCCTGGTCCAGAACCAGTATGCGGTCGGCATTCTCAACGGTGGAGAGCCTGTGCGCGATGATGATGGTAGTACGACCATGGCGGAGGTTTTCGATTGCCTCCTGCACCAGGGATTCCGAGCGTGAGTCGAGGGCGGATGTGGCTTCGTCGAGAATTAACAAGGGGGCATTTTTCAGTAGTGCGCGCGCGATGGCAATACGCTGGCGCTGACCACCTGAAAGCTGAATGCCATTTTCACCTACGAGGGTATTGAGTTGTTGTGGCATCTCCTGGATAAACTCCCAGGCATGTGCTGCCTTTGCAGCGGCGATGATTTGCGCTTCATCGGCCTGGGTATCGCTACCATAGGAGATGTTTGCACGGATGGTATCGTTGAACAGCACCACGTCCTGGCTGACGTAGGAGATCTGTTTACGCAGATCGGCGAGGCGAAGATCGCGCAAATCGTGTCCGTCCAGGAAGATATGGCCGCTAGTGGGATCGTAGAAACGCGGTAGCAGGCTGGCAATGGTAGATTTGCCGCTGCCGGACTGTCCGACCAGCGCAATCGTCTCCCCGGCTGCCGCGGTGAAGCTGATCTGATGCAAGGCTGGTGCCTTGTCGCTGCTGTAACTGAAACTGACATTTTCAAGTGCCAACACTCCCTCGGAGCGGGCAAGTGCCTGGGTACCATTATCTTTTTCGCGTTCTTCATCGATCAGCTTGAAGATGGATTCCGCTGCGGCAAGTCCACGCTGTAGTGGTTGCATTGCCGAGGCGAGGCGTTTAATCGGAGAGATCATCAGGCCAAGCGCGGCAAAGAACGAGATCAGGTGGCCGGCAGTTTGCCCTTGGTCGATTGCCTGCAGCGTGCCAATGTAGACGATTGAACAGAGTACAACGGAAGTAATCAGTTCAACTACGGCAACATTGGCGGCACCGGCAAGCAGCACTTTCTGCTGAAACTGACGAACCTTGTTGGCAACATTGAAGAAGCGCTTGTTCTCGTATTTCTTGCCGCCGAATACCTTGACTACCTTGTGTCCGCGCATACTCTCCTCAAGAACGTGGGTCATGTCTCCGGTCTTGTCCTGATGTGCGTGGCTGAAGCTCCGCATGCGGCGTGCAAACAGTTGTGCGACGATCACCACGGGAGGAAAAGCGACAAGAATAGCGATAGTCAGTTGCCAGTTTAAATAGAGGGCGACAGCGAGCAGACCTAGAGCGGTTACCGTGTCACGGATCAGGATCGTCAGAGTGCGTGTTGCGGCTTGAGTTACCTGGTTGACGTTAAAGGTGATCTTGGAGAGGGTGTTGCCGGTTGCATTCGTGTCGTAATAACGTGTTGGCATGTCGAGCAGGTGGGCAAACATCTGTTTACGAATATCGAGCACAATCTTGCCGGAAACCCAACCCATGGTGCCAGTGGAGACAACGTGTGAGATGCCTCGTATCAGGAACAGTAGTACCAGCAATACCAATGTCTGCTGCAGGCTATCGAGGTCTTTCTCGATAAAGCCGCCATCGAACAGGGGTTTCAGCAGCGCCGGCACCGCCGCATCGGAAAGTCCAAGGAGCACCATGAAGATGATAGAAATGATGAATGCAGCCAGGTAAGGGCGCACATAGCGTAACAGCCTGAAGTAAAGCTTGCGCGATTCAGTGGTCGTTGTGCTCATATTATCTGTTGGCCCGTACCCGTTTAACTGTAATAACCGGAGTTGCCGTCCGATTGTTGTTTGAAACGCCGATGAAACCAGAAATACTCTTCTGGCCGTTGCCTGATCCATGACTCGAACAGCTGGTTGATTCTTGCTGCATCAGCTACCTCATCACCGCCTGGAAAGTTGTCCAGTGCTGCGAAAAGCTGCAGGTCATACCCTGCTCCGTCCTTACGGCGAAGCGGCAGAAATGGGACAACAGATGCACCAGTCATTTTTGCGAGACGAGCTGTTGCAGTACTGCTTAGAGTTTCGATGCCAAAGAAAGGGACGATAACGGCATTCTTTCGACTCGGGCTCTGGTCAGGTGCATACCAGATTGTCTTGCCCTTGCGCAAGCTGCGGATCATTCCCTTGATGTCGCTCTTGCTGATTGCTCCCTCGGTATGGCGCGTGCGATTCTTTTGCATCAGGTACTCAACCGCAGGATTGTCGCTGGGGCGGTATAGTGCCTCAAAGGGGGCCTTCATTGCCAGTAGGCGGCCACCCATCTCGAGTGAAGTGAAATGTGCCAAAAGCAGGATGACACCATTCCCGGTGGCCTGTGCCTTTTCAAGATGTTCAAGGCCGATGAAATTGGCCAGTTTTAAGAGCTCTTCATCCCTTCCCCACCAAGCCAATGCCACTTCCAGAAAACCCTTGCCTGCTGATTCGATATGCTGGCGAGCCAGCGCTTCACGCTCTGTTATATCGAGTTCAGGAAAGCAGAGCTCAAGATTTTTCTTCAATACAAGACGTCGTTTTCCAGGCAGCAGCAACCATGTCAGTCGTCCGACTAACCCTCCCGCACGCATCACGAGCGGGTAGGGAAGCAGGATCAACAACCTGAAAATGCCAAGACCGATCCAGGTCGGCCAGGTTTTCGGGTGCAGGTGGGGTGGAATCATTGTGCGTCTGTTTTCATCAAGGGAACCCTGTTTGTGTGCGCCAGTTTACAACAGCACGCGTTTTTTTGCCCTGAAAGCTACCGCCTGCTTGATTCCGTGCAGAATTTTGATATTGTGTTGCGAGGAATTTTCCGCAACCGTTCTGATACAGTACAGCTATGACTCTTCTCTCACACAACAGGATGACCGAAACAGGAACACGATGGTGAAGCTTCACCAGTCGTACCTGATCCTGTTTTGAATATACCTTTTGTGTGGAGTGCAATATGAAACCCGAAACCTTTACTGCCCTTGCCGGGCAGGGCTACAACCGAATCCCCGTCGCACGTGAAGTGCTTGCAGATCTTGATACACCGCTGAGTGTTTATCTCAAGCTGGCGAACAAGCCTTACAGCTACCTGTTTGAGTCTGTACATGGCGGTGAGAAGTGGGGGCGTTACTCGATTATCGGCCTGCCGTGCCGGGAACGCATCGAGGTGCGTGATCACGAGATAACGCGCTTCGACGGGGACACCATTCTCAACAGCGAAACACACCCTGACCCACTCGAATGGATCAGTGATTTCCAGGAAGGTTTCAAGGCTGCAGAGATCGATGGCTTGCCGCGTTTTGCCGGCGGACTGGTTGGTTACTTCGGTTATGATACGGTGCGTTACATCGAGCCGCGATTGGCACAGTGCCCGAATCCTGATCATTTGCACAGCCCTGATATCCTGCTGATGATCTCTGACGAGTTGGTGGTTTTCGATAATCTCAGTGGCCGCATGTTTATTATCGTGCATGTTGATCCGACTCAGGGCGGCACACTCGAGGAGGCTAACCAGCGCATTGATGGACTTGTAGCAGCCATGCAGCAGGGTGCACCGCGCAAGCAGCACGAGACACCGCGCAAGGTCAGCGAGAGTGATTTCGAGTCGGGCTTCACGGAAGCGGGTTTCAAGAAAGCAGTGGAGCGTATCAAGGAGTATATTCTCGATGGCGACTGCATGCAGGTTGTTATCTCCCAGCGACTTTCGATTCCTTTCACTGCGGAACCGCTTGATCTCTATCGTGCCTTGCGTGGTCTCAATCCGTCGCCCTACATGTATCATCTTGATCTTGGCGATTTTCACGTTGTAGGCTCATCACCGGAGATTCTCACCCGTCTTGAGGATGGCGTCGTTACCGTCAGGCCGATTGCCGGTACACGCCGACGAGGCTACACAGAGGAAGAGGATCGCGCACTCGAGGATGAGCTGCTGGCCGATCCAAAAGAGTTGGCCGAACACCTGATGCTGATTGACCTGGGACGCAATGACGCGGGCCGTGTTGCCGAGATCGGTAGTGTGGAACTGACAGAGAAGATGCTAGTTGAACGCTATTCACACGTCATGCATATTGTCTCCAACGTTGTCGGCAGATTGAAGTCGGATATGAGCGCGATGGATGTGATTCGTGCGACTTTCCCTGCCGGAACCGTTTCAGGTGCACCAAAAATCCGCGCCATGGAGATAATCGATGAACTCGAGCCGGTCAAGCGCGGTGTCTATTCCGGCGCTGTCGGCTACCTCGCATGGAATGGCAACATGGATACTGCGATTGCAATCAGAACCGCAGTCATCAAGGACAAGACGCTGCACATTCAGGCGGGCGCAGGCGTGGTGGCCGATTCGATCCCTGAGCTTGAGTGGCAGGAGACCATGAACAAGGGTCGCGCAGTTTTTCGTGCCGTCGAGATGGCTGAAGCCGGTCTTGATCGCATCGGGCAAGATGCAGGAGAGCAGTAATGTTACTGATGATAGATAATTACGACTCCTTCACCTTCAACCTGGTGCAATACTTTGGTGAGTTGGGAGCAGATGTGCATGTTCATCGAAATGATGAAATTACACTTGATGAGATAGCTGCCTTCAAACCCGCGCATCTTGTTATCTCTCCGGGGCCTTGCACCCCGAACGAGGCCGGTATCTCGGTTGAGGCGACCAAGCGTTTTGCCGGTGAGATACCGATTCTCGGTGTTTGTCTCGGCCACCAGTCGATCGGACAGGCATACGGCGGACAGATCATACGTGCGCAGCATGTTATGCATGGCAAGACCTCACCAATCTATCATGCCGATACAGGTGTTTTCAGTGGTTTGCAGAACCCGTTCGAGGCGACTCGTTACCATTCGCTGGTAATCGAAAAGGAGAGCCTGCCAGATTGCCTTGAGATGACAGCATGGACCCAGACCAGTGACGGCGAGGTCGACGAAATCATGGGCGTGCGTCATAAAGAGTTGCCGATACAGGGTGTGCAATTTCATCCTGAATCGATTCTGACGCGCCACGGACACGACATGCTGCAAAATTTTCTTGAGCAGAAGTAGGCCATTCGGGTTTTGAGCCCGGGAGTAAAAACTTATGTCAATACAGAATGCAATTAACCAGGTCATCAGCCACGCAGACCTCTCCGCTGAGGAGATGGTCGAGGTGATGCATACCATCATGACCGGCGGAGCAACCCCGGCACAGATTGGCGCCTTCCTCATCGGCTTGCGTATGAAGGGCGAGACAGTCACCGAGATTGCCGCCGCAGCAAGCGTCATGCGCGAACTGGCGCAGAGAGTTGATGTTGAAGCACAAAATCTTGTCGATACATGCGGAACAGGCGGTGACTCATCAGGTACTTTTAATATCTCGACCGCCGGCGCTTTTGTCGCTGCAGCTGCAGGTGCACGTGTTGCCAAGCACGGCAATCGTTCAATCTCCTCAAAGTCCGGCAGTGCCGATGTGCTTGAGGCGGCTGGTGTCAGGCTTGACCTGAATCCGGAGCAGGTACGCCGCTGTCTTGACGAGGTGGGCATCGGCTTTATGTTTGCGCCGGCACATCACAGTGCGATGAAACATGTGATTGGACCGCGACGCGAAATTGGTGCGCGCACGGTTTTCAATGTCCTCGGTCCCTTGACCAATCCTGCCGGTGCACCCAACCAGGTGCTGGGCGTTTTCAGCAAGGATCTGCTCGAGCCAATGGCTGAAGTCCTGCACAAGCTTGGCAGTCGCCATGTATTGGTAGTGCATGCACGCGATGGTCTCGACGAGATCAGTATCGCCGCGGAAACTGACGTGGCTGAACTCAAAGATGGCCAGATCAGGCACTTTTCTGTCTCACCCGAGATGTTTGGGCTGAAGCGTAATTCACTTGATACACTCAAGGCAGAAGATGCACAACAGAGCCTGGCGATTATTCGCAGTGTGCTCGAAGATTCGGCAGGACCCGCGAGAGATATTGTCTGCATCAATGCAGGTGAGGCGCGTAAACTCGAGGAGATTACCGAGCGCATAGCGGTAGTCGATATGGATGCCATTATCGAAAAAGCGAAAGAGGCTGAAGTGCCACGTGGCTTTACCAGGGCGATCGAGGAGAAAATTAACGCTGGTAAGGCAGGCGTGATAGCTGAAATCAAGAAGGCATCCCCGTCGAAAGGTGTTTTGCGCGAAGATTTTAATCCGGCTGAAATTGCCCGCAGCTATGAGTGGGGTGGTGCTGCCTGTCTTTCTATCCTCACTGACAAGGACTTTTTCCAGGGCAGCGAAGAGTACCTTGTAGAGGCGAGTGCAGCATGTTCACTGCCTGTCATCCGCAAGGATTTTATTATAGATCCCTACCAGGTCTATGAGGCACGTGCGATCGGTGCGGATTGCATTCTTCTGATTGCCGCCTGTCTCGAAGATCAGCAGATGCGTAATCTCAATACCCTTGCGCACCAGCTGGGTATGGACGTGCTCATCGAGGTGCATGATGCTGAAGAGCTTGAGCGCGCATTGCCGTTGAACAATCGCCTCATCGGTATCAACAACCGCAACCTGCGAACCTTTGATGTCTCCCTGCAGACAACTATCGATTTGCTCGAGATGATTCCGGACGATCGTATCGTGGTGACCGAGAGCGGTATTCACAGCAGGGAAGATGTCAAACTGATGCGTGACAACAGTATTAATGCATTTCTCGTTGGCGAGGCCTTCATGCGTACGCCTAACCCGGGCAAAACCCTGGCCGAACTCTTCTCCTGATACCAGGCAGAATCCAGGTTTAATTCTCAGTCAGATGTCGTCAGTCGGTCGAGGCGCAGTCGATGGCGTTCATCGAAGAGTCTCTCCGACGCAATCCAGATGGCAGCCAGGCTGCCGAGCCCGGTGCCACCGGCTATCAGGTACATAATCAGCAACTGGTACTTTGCCGCCTCAAGCGGCTCGACGCCGGCGAGTATTTGTCCTGTCATCATGCCGGGCAGGCTGACAAGACCGGCGGCCGCCATGGTATTGATGATGGGGATCATGCCTGAGCGCAGGGCATCACGCCTTATTGTTCGAATCGCTTCTATTCCACGTCTGCCAAGAATCAGCTGGGCCTCGATCAGTTCACGTTTTTCCCATGCGCTGCGGGTCAGGTTATCCAGGCCAACGGCGATGCCTGTCATGGTG
>NZ_MPRK01000061.1 GCF_002021095.1 Solemya elarraichensis gill symbiont
ATTGTTCGCACTGCCCATTAACGACCTGTTATTTCAGGCGCACTCGGTACACCGGGAAAATTTTGACCCGAACAGCGTGCAGGTCAGCACCCTGTTAAGCATCAAGACCGGTGCCTGTCCCGAAGATTGCGGCTACTGTTCGCAGAGCGCAAAAAACGATACCTCCCTGGAGCGTGAGAAACTGCTGCCATTGGGCGAGGTGATCGAGTCGGCTAAGGCAGCAAAAGATGCGGGCTCCACGCGTTTTTGCATGGGTGCGGCATGGCGCAATCCGACAGATAAAAATCTCGACAAGGTGATCGATATGATCAAGGCGGTGCAGGAACTCGGTATGGAGACCTGCGTCACCCTGGGTATGCTGGAGGAGCATCAGGCTGAGCGCCTCAAAGAGGCTGGCCTTGATTACTACAACCACAATATTGATACATCGCCAGAGTTCTATGGCAATGTCATCAGTACCCGCACATTCGATGACCGCCTTGAAACGCTGAAGTATGTTCGCGATGCGGGAATCAATGTCTGTTCAGGCGGCATCCTCGGCATGGGTGAAAAAGCACTCGATCGTGCACGTATGCTGCAGGAACTTGCCAACCAGGAAAAACACCCTGAATCTGTTCCAATCAATATGCTGGTACAAGTCGAGGGGACGCCAATGTTTGGTATTGACGGTATCGATCCACTCGATTTCGTGCGCACAATTGCAGTTGCACGCATCATGCTGCCGGAATCATATGTACGTCTCTCAGCAGGCCGTACCGATATGAGTGACGAGATGCAGGCAATGTGCTTCTTTGCCGGTGCCAACTCGGTCTTCTATGGTGAGCGCCTGTTGACCACTGATAATCCTGACTCAAATAGCGATGCAGAGCTGTTTACAAGGCTTGGCATCAATATGCAGGCAGTGAGTGAGGAAGATTCACAAAAAGTTTGCTGCCACGAATAGGCATTTGCCTTATGAGAGACTACTCGGCAAGACTTCTGCAGCGCAAGGAAGATGGGCTTTACCGCCACAGACGTATCATTGAGTCGCCGCAGTCGACAGAGATTGTCTGTGACGGAAAAAAGCTGCTCTCTTTCTGCTCGAATGACTATCTCGGTTTGGCCAATGACGCACGTATTAAACAGGCGTTTATCCGCGGCATAGCATGCTGGGGCAACGGTGCCGGTGCCGCACATCTGATTACTGGTCACACCAGTGCGCATCACCATCTTGAAGAGGAGTTGGCTGAATGGCTCGGGCGCGAAAGTGCATTGCTCTTTTCAACTGGCTACATGGCAAACAGCGGCATAATTAATGCACTTATGGGGCGTGGTGATGTTGTTGTTGAAGACCGGCTCAATCATGCATCACTGATTGATGGTGGTCTCAATAGTGGCGCACAACTGCTGCGTTATCCCCATGTAGATGCACACACAGCCGAACAGCAGCTGTCGGACCACAAAGAGAAGCATGCACTACTTGCAACCGATGGTGTGTTTAGCATGGATGGGGATATTGCACCCCTGAGGGAGCTTGCAAATGCCAGCCGTAAACATGACGCCCTGTTGCTGGTTGATGATGCTCACGGCATTGGGACGCTTGGCCATCAAGGACGCGGCAGTCTTGATCGGGAAGCCCTCTCTCAGCAGGATGTGCCATTGCTGATGGGCACCCTGGGCAAGGGCTTTGGCGTCTTTGGTGCTTTTGTCGCCGGCCCGGAGCTTCTTATCGAGAGCATAATCCAGGATGCGCGCAGCTATCTCTTTACCACGGCGGCACCGGCAGCAATTGCCGAAGCAAACCGTGCAGCACTCAGATGTGTCATCGAGGATCAGTGGCGTCGTGACAAGCTCGCTGTGCTGATCACACGTTTCAGGTCAGGTGCGGAACAGTTGGGATTACAATTAATGCCGAGCGAGACGCCGATACAGCCGGTACTTGTTGGTGAAGCTGATAAGGCGCTCACCATGAGCCGGGCCCTGGAAGAGCAGGGCGTACTGGTGACTGCAATCAGGCCGCCTACCGTACCTCGCAATAGTTCCCGCCTCCGTGTCACCCTGTCGGCCAATCACGAGGAGACGGATGTTGACAAACTGCTGGTTGCTTTTGAGAAGGTTCAGGCGGGAGAGACAGCATGACACTTGCGGTTAAATCGTACGGATCTGGTGCCCCCCTGGTGATGCTGCATGGCTGGGGTATGAATAGTGGTGTCTGGGGTAGTGCGGTCGATACACTCAGTGAGCATTTCGAGGTGCTACTTGTTGACCTGCCGGGACATGGTGATAGCTCATCGGAAGCAGCGACAAATGAACTTGATGACTGGGCTGATGCAGTGCTTGAAGTGGCGCCGGAAGAAGCTGTATGGCTAGGCTGGTCGCTTGGAGGCATGATTGCACAGCGGGCCGCCCTGAAATCACCCGGGCGAGTCAAGGCGCTGATGATGGTTACAAGCACCCCCTGTTTCATTCGGCACCATGACTGGCCGGCAGGATTGGTCAAACAGGGTTTGGAGCAGTTTGGAGAGCAGTTGATGGGTAATACGCAAAAAGCCCTGTTGCGCTTTCTCGGTTTGCAGGTACGTGGTGCATCAGATGAGCGTAGCACCCTTAAGCGCCTGCGAGAGTCGATTATCAAGTCCAATCCTCCATCACAGCAGGCACTTGAATCAGGTATCTATTTGCTTCAACATGCTGACCTTCGCGACAAGTTGGGAGAGTTGGCAATGCCAACGTGCTGGCTCTTTGGTGAAAAAGATACGCTGGTCCCGGCGGTAACATCCACCTATATAGAAAAACTGTTACCACAGGCAACTCGAATAACAATCCCCTCGGGGGGGCATGCACCATTTCTGTCGCATCCAGCCGTGTCAGAGACGGCGCTGGAAATGTTGGTAGATGAAACTCTGCACGGAGCTGTTACATGATCGATAAACTGCAGGCGCGCCTCTCTTTTTCGAAGGCTGCAGACAGCTATGATGAGGCAGCCGCGTTGCAACGTGAAATTGGCCAGCGCATGCTGGAGCGCCTTGACTATGTCAAGCTTAAGCCAGAGGTGATTGTCGATGTTGGTTCGGGTACGGGTTTCTGTTCAGGACACCTGATCAAGCGCTATCCGAAGTCTCAAGTGATTGCGCTCGATTTTGCCCTGCCAATGGTGGTGAAGTCACGCACACATCGTTACTGGCTGAAACGTCCGCATGGGTTGTGTGCAGACCTTGAGGAACTACCGCTGGCGGACCGCAGCGTAGACCTGATCGTATCGAATGCAGCCATTCAGTGGAGTACCGATCTCGCATCGACCTTTGCAGAATTCAAACGTGTACTCAAGCCGAACGGACTGCTGATGTTTACAACTTTCGGGCCCGATACCCTGAAAGAGATCAGGCAGGCATGGGCAGAAGTCGATGACAGGCCGCACGTCAGCCCCTTTGTTGATATGCATGATGTTGGCGATGCGCTGCTCGGTGCCCGCTTTGCTGACCCGGTCATTGATATGGAGATGATCACCATGACCTATTCGCAATTGCGTCCCCTGATGGCGGATATCAAGGCGATAGGTGCGCATAACGCCAGCAGCGAACGCCACAAGGGTTTGACCGGAAAAAAACGCATGCAGGCTTTCACGCAGGCGTATGAACAGTTCCGCAGCGGAGGTGTATTGCCATCAACCTGGGAAGTGATCTACGGGCATGCGTGGGTTACGGATGAAATGCCTCAATACCAGGATGATCAGGGGGCAACCAGGATCAACATCAGCGCTGTACGCAGATCATCGACATGAAGGGCTGGTTTGTCACGGGCACTGATACGGAGATTGGTAAAACCCATATCACCCTTGCCCTGATGGAGGCGTTGAAGGAGCAGGGCGACAAAGTTGTTGGCATGAAGCCGATTGCTTCAGGTTGTGAGAAAACAGACGAAGGCCTGAGAAATAGCGATGCACTCGCGATACAGGCAGCCAGTTCCAGTCGCAAGGCGTATGAACTGATTAATCCCTACGCATTTGAACCGCCAATCGCACCGCATCTTGCAGCCCGAAAAAGTAGTGT
This sequence comes from Solemya elarraichensis gill symbiont, assembly GCF_002021095.1. Lineage (GTDB taxonomy): Bacteria > Pseudomonadota > Gammaproteobacteria > Chromatiales > Chromatiaceae. Next base: position 4,029 of record NZ_MPRK01000061.1, read on the forward strand.
TCTGATCGATATCGAACAGATCGTGAACGTTGCGAGTGAGTTGGCACAAGATGAAGATGTCATCTTGATAGAAGGTGTTGGTGGCTGGATGGTTCCGCTAGGTGGCGGGCAAATGCTCGCAGATCTTGTTAATGCACTCAATCTGCCGGTGATCCTCGTTGTTGGCATGCGCCTCGGTTGTATCAACCATGCGCTGCTCAGCGCTGAAGCAATCAGAGCCTCGGGACTTCAGCTCGCAGGATGGATCGCCAACAGCATCGATCCCGACATGGATGAGCAGGATTCGGTTCTCGATCCCCTGAAACAGCAGATGGATGCGCCTCTGATTGGCCAAATGCACTACAAGGGGCAGCTGTTGCTCCAAAAAGAATCCCCGCTTTCGCGGGGATGACTGGTGGCTAATCTGCCGGCACTGGAGTCCATGCCTTCATTCAGACTCTTTCATCAAAGAAAGACACCACGAATAAACTCCCGCGCATAGTGGTCGACCAGAAAAAATGCAAACAATGCACTGAGATAGAAGATTGAGAAGCCGAAAGTCTTCATCGAATGCTCATCACCTTCGCTACGCAGCAGTTTCATCGCATGGTAGGTAAAGCCGATGCCGAGTGACAAGGCTCCGGCAAGATAGACCAGGCCGCTCATCTCTGTGACAAAAGGCATCAGGGTCACGGCAAACAGCAACAGGGTATAGAGCAGGATGTGCTGCTTGGTGAAGATGACACCGTGGGTGACTGGCAACATAGGGATGTCAGCCTTTGCGTACTCCTTGCGGCGTTTGATCGCAAGTGCCCAGAAGTGCGGAGGTGTCCATACGAAGATGATCAGGAACAGCAGCAATGCATCGTAATTGACTTCACCTGTGATCGCAGTCCAGCCGAGCAGCGGTGGAGCAGCGCCTGCAGCACCACCGAGAACGATATTCTGTGGTGTGGCACGTTTTAGGAACATGGTGTAGATGACGGCATAGCCGATCATCGAGATAAGAGTCAGCATGGCAGTCAGCGTATTGACGAAGACCAACAGGATTGCCATCGATAGAATGCCGATGCTGATAGCGAACCCAAGGGCTGTCGCCGGGGAGAGCTTTCCGGCAGGCAGTGGCCTGTTATGGGTGCGATCCATGATGGCGTCAATGCGCTGGTCGACATAATGGTTGACCGCCGCACCTGATGCCGCGCCAAGTCCGATGCCGAGTGTGCCGTAGATCAGCAGGTCAAGCGGTGGCAGTGCGCCGCTGGTCGACAGCAGCATTCCGACCACTGCGGTAAAAACGATCAATGCGACTACTTTTGGTTTGCACAGAGCGTAGCATTCGTTCCATGGGAAACGAAAAATACGCTGTGCCATTGTCAGGCTGTTATCCAATTTACTCTCCTCCGTTGCATCCGCTTGTTTCTGTTATTTTTGTGGATGCTTCTTAATTCAGTTTTTTCGGTTTTGCCACGTGGTTAAGGTAAACGCTGGCGATTAACAGCAGCGCTGCCACCGCGTTATGTGCAACTGCTATCGTCAGTGGTAGCAGGAACACCACGTTGCTGATTCCGAGACCGATCTGTATCAGCAGCAACACGGCTATGATTTTGACGGCCTGTTTGAAGCGGTGGCCGCCATTAACCTGAGCAATCCATAGCATTATAGAGAAAAACAAGAGCAGAATCAGCGCACCAATTCTGTGTGTAATATGGACCGTGACTCCCTGCGCATTTGTCAGTTTTCCACCCTCGAAATTACTGTTATCACCGTGATTGAGGTCGAAAGCGCCGGAAAAATCTGTCTCCGGCCACCACTGTTCCTGGCAGGTGGGAAAGTCGGGGCAGTGCAGGGCGGCGTAGTTGGTGCTGACCCAGCCACCGAGGGCGATCTGGCCATAGATCAGCAGCAGGGCGCCGAGGGCCCAGGCCCTGGTTGGCATCTCCTTTTCCGAGTAGGCAAGCAGGCTGCGTTCACCGGCCTGCCTGAACCAGAGCCACCACAAGGTTGCGAGTGTCGCCATGCCCATCAGCAGGTGCAGGGTGACAATTTCCGGCCGCAGCAGCATGGTGACCGTCCACATGCCCAGGAGTGCCTGGAATATCACCAATGCAAGCAGTGCAAGTGGTACAGCTACGGGTTGATCCGGATCGCGCCTGTTGAGCACGGCAATCACGGCCAGTGCCAGCACCAGCAGGCTGAGTGTGCCGGCGACATAGCGGTGAATCATCTCGTTCCATGCCTTGGCGACACCGGTTTCCGTATGCACAATATCGGCTGTCTGAGATCCGACATCGGGGGCAGTCAGAAGCCCATAGCAGCCGGGCCAGTCGGGGCAGCCGAGGCCTGCATCTGTAAGGCGCACGAATGCACCAAGTACGACGACGACGAGGGCCAGCAGTGCTGCTGCCAGGGCGATACGCCTGAACAGGCTGCTCATTTTGGTTTTATCCATGATACTTTCACCAGTCTTTGAATATCTTTGAGGATCAGTGGACCATTTACATCGGGGGTGTAATACATCATCAGGTTGCCGAGCGGGTCAACGAGATAGATGTGCTCAAGCATGACGTTGTTTTCGAGTTCAAAATTGCCTCCCCACTGATCAAATTCCATGGCCCTGGCGATACGCATGTCCTGATGCACCTCAAGCAATTTGCTGTCTGGCATGCCAGTTTCATCGAGCAGAATCAGCAGGCGCTGGGCACGTTCCATATCCTTGCCGAGTGCATGTCTGACCTGGCGTGTCTTGTAAAGGCGTTCGCTGCAGTCTGTTCCGCAGGCACCTTGTGAAAATGTCACATAGGTCCAGCGTCCCTCAAGTGCCTTGATATCGAGTGTTTCACCCTTCTCTTGCAGGCGTATCGCTTCGAGGGGTCTTGCCGGCTGTATCAGGCTACCGTGGTTTTTGGTTCCGGTAAATCCGACAATACCGGGAAATTGGTAAAGGGTGACGGCGATCAGGATCGGCGCGGCAAATATCAGGGCAGTGAGTAGCAGTGTACGTCTAGGGTGGTTCATGATTATTTCTTGTCAGTCGGTTGTTTGCTAAATGTATAGAAGCCGAAGAGTATCAGAAGAGTCGCAGCAAGGCTAAACCATGTGAGTGCATAGCCCTGATGCTTCTCTGGCGGAAAGTGAATCGGCATCCACTCGTCGGTTTCCGTTGTTTCATTTTCAAGCAGCACCACGAAAGGTTCGGCCTTGATCTCAAAGCGGCTGCTGATCCAGTCAATATCCAGGTAGGGGGTTTTGAGCGGGGTAGTGAATGGAATAGTCTCCAGGTCACCGAGACGAAGCCCTACCTCGGGCGGCGAGCGCACCAGGCCCTCGAGCGTTACCAGCCCCGGGTCTGTAGCAGCATATGGCCCTGAAGTCTCATGCCAACCTAGATTGATGAGAAAAAGTATGCCATCCTCTGTTTTGAATACGCGATAGTCATGCACACCGGCACGCCCCTTGCGCACCTGATTTTCGAGCAGTACCTGCATTTTTTCCAGGAAGTGTCCTTTGAAAACGACCCTGCGATAGAGATGTGTCTGCCACTCAGCACGCACCTCGGCAAGAGGTATTGCCGGTTCGACAAGTCGCTCTCTATAGACCCTGATGAGTTCTCTCTTCTGATCAGCACGATCCAGTTGCCAGAAACCAAGCGACATCAGCAGGCTGAGAAGCAGGAGCGTCAGCAGGGTCAGGCTTGGTGAGAATCTCTCAATTCTCATTGGGCCCGGAACCATAATTCAGGCAGGAAGTTCATGTTGATCAAAATATTTATCATTGCGGTACTGATTACAATCGTTGTTTCACTCGGCTCAGGACTATTCTATCTTGTTCGCGACAAGGGACAGAGTGACCGTGCGGTTAAGGCGCTGAGCTGGCGAATCGGAATCTCGTTCTCTCTCTTTTTGCTGCTGATCATTCTTTCATTGACCGGCGTTATCAAGCCTCATGGCGTGTTTCCGGTTGAACCTGTAAACAATACTTCTCAAAGTGCAGAATAAAAAAAGCCGCCACATCTGCGGCGGCTTTTCTGTGCGGGCTTTCGCTTACAGGATGTAAACAAAAACGAACAAGCCCAGCCAGACCACGTCTACAAAGTGCCAGTACCAGGCCGCTGCTTCGAAGGCAAAGTGGTTCTCGTTGCTGAAGTGCTTCTTGGCAGCGCGAATAGTCATTACCAGTAGCATAATCGCACCCAGGGTCACGTGCAGGCCGTGGAATCCTGTCAGCATGAAGAAGGTGGAACCGTAAATACCGGACTCCAGAGTCAGGTTCAGGTGGGTGTATGCTTCATAATATTCAAAGGCCTGCAGACCGACGAACAAGAAGCCGAGGGCTACGGTAGCTGCCAGCCACATCACCAGGTTGCTGTTATTTCCAGCTTTCAGTGCCCAGTGTGCCAGGGTGACTGTGACGCCGGAAGTTAGCAGGATCAGGGTGTTGATGGTTGGGAGCGGCCATGCACCCATAGGTGAATAAGTGCCGCCAACATTTGCGGGTCCATTGGTTGGCCACACACCATCAAAGCTTGGCCACAGGACTGCATGTGTCATAA
>NZ_MPRK01000062.1 GCF_002021095.1 Solemya elarraichensis gill symbiont
GTCGTAGTTTGTTGGTGCGAGGGCTTACAGCATGCCCCTTGTAATTCGGCATGGTTTTCACCATGCCGCCTGTTGTTATCCAGATTCTTTATTTTCAGGCTGCGGCGCTGTCGCACAGTGCGAGCCTGAGATGCTCTTCGAGCTCTTTTTTTCTTCATTGTTTATAAAGTTACCGATCTCACGACTACGCCCGTGTGATCGCAACAAAAGCCTGGCTGGTCGCCAAACACTGCTCTTGTCCACATTGCTCACCAGTTGCACCCAGTAACGGTGGAACTGTGTGCTGTCTTCGTTGACGGCGTCCTTGCGTGTCACGGTGACCGTGTCATTCTTTATATGTATCGACTCCATACGCTGATTGCTTTTCAGCACTTTAAGGAGGCAAAAGCCCAGCAGGGAAAGTTCGGCAAGAGAAAAGGGAAGGATTATCCACGCGCCCAACATCGCAAACCGCACAACGATCAGCAGAGAGACTAGCGAGATACCGACAAAAAAGAGCATGGCACTTTGGCGGTTCAGCGACGCATTCGGCTGAACGATGATGCTGTGCTCCCTTGTGGCGGCTGAATGCTTGCTGGTTAACAAGCGCTCCTCCTCCGTTATTCTTATATATTCGGCTCATCACAACTGCTATCTGCATCTTGTGAATGCCAAACTTTTTCCTGTTTTTTGACATTTGTCATTGTTATTTTTACTGAAGTCTGGCAGATAAGGTAGTGGCAGGTCAACTGATTACTCATTAGCAGAAAACATATGCTCATCAGCCGCTTGAGTGCTGCAGTGCAATATCCCGCTATTTTGTATAAAATACCTCTATTCCTTTTGACTGCATTAGTGAAATCTAATATTATTGCGCGGCTCGCTTCGACCGAATTGGTTGCCCCGGGCCCGGTTTTCGTGCGGATAACACAAGCGGGTGATGCAGATGTCTTTTTCTGTCGATGTTGAAAATGTCAGGTGTGGCGGTTGTGCCAGCATCATACGCAAAGCGTTTAACGACAAGGTCGAGGTTGATGTCGACACTGGTCGCCTGCTATTTGATCTGGATGAATCCGAACGTCAGCAGGTTGCCGAGACGCTCAAGTCTCTCGGCTATCCGGAGGTTGGATCCGCCGGGTAAAGCCTGAACATCACTGTTCAAGCAAATAACGAAGAACAAGAGGCGGCAGCAGCTTCGGCTGCAGTCGTGGAGAGGTTTTATTTTTTACGCATTGAGGTGTACTCATGGCACATGAGGCTGCAGCTGCGGATTCGCAGTACAACTATGACATCATAAAGCGATTCGCCGTTATGGCACTGGTGTGGGGCATACTGGGCATGTTTGCCGGTACCTACATTGCTGCAGAACTGGCGTTTCCCTTTCTGAACTTTGACACTCCGCAAATTACCTTCGGACGCCTGCGTCCGGTGCATACCACGCTGGTAATTTTCGGTTTTGGCGGAAGCGCGCTGTTTGCAACCTCCTACTACGTGGTGCAACGCACCTGTCAGACACCCCTCTCCAGCAACATGCTGGCCGGTTTCACCTTCTGGGGCTGGCAGGCATCTGTCCTTCTCGGTGTACTGGGCTATGTCAACGGTTACACCCAAGGGCGTGAGTACGCTGAATTCGTCTGGCCGATCGATCTCCTGATCACGGTCACCTGGGTCGCCTATTTTTATGTCTACGTGACGACACTGATGCGCCGTTCACAGCCGCATATATATGTTGCCAACTGGTTCTATATGTCATTTATTCTGGCAACCGCAATTCTGCATATCGTCAACAACCTGGCAGTTCCTGTCAGTATGTTCAGCCTGCAGTCGTACAGTGCATTCGCGGGTGTTCAGGATGCGATGACACAGTGGTGGTACGGCCATAATGCAGTAGGATTTTTCCTTACAGCAGCATTCCTCGGCATGATGTACTACTTCGTGCCCAAGCAGGCAGGACGTCCTGTTTACTCCTATCGGCTGTCGATCGTTCACTTCTGGGCACTGGCATTCCTGTATATGTGGGTTGGTGCGCATCACCTGCACTGGACTGCACTACCTGACTGGACATCGTCACTTGCGGCAACCTTCTCGATTCTGCTGTTGATGCCTTCCTGGGGCGGTATGATCAACGGCATCATGACGCTCTCCGGAGCATGGGACAAGCTGCGTACCGATCCGATCATGTTGTTCCTGATCACATCGCTGGCATTCTATGGCATGTCGACCTTCGAAGGCCCGATGATGTCACTGAAGAGCGTCAATGCCCTGTCACACTACACTGACTGGACCATTGGTCACGTCCATTCCGGTGCGCTTGGCTGGGTTGCGATGATCAGCTTCGGCTCTTTCTACCACATGATTCCGCGTCTCTGGGATACCAGGTTGTGGAGCAAGAAACTTGTCTACACACACTTCTGGCTGGCGACCATCGGTATCGTTCTCTACATCACAGCGATGTGGATCTCAGGTATTGGCCAGGGCCTGATGCTGCGTGCATTCGATGATTACGGCAACCTTGCCTATACATTCATCGAGTCTGTTTCCTTCATGCATGTGCCACTGGTGACACGTATGCTGGGTGGAATCTTCTTTGTAGCCGGTATTTTGATTATGGCGTTCAACGTTTTCATGACAGTGCGCACGGCGAAGCGTGAGCAGGCAGAAATCGAAGCGAAAATTGCGGCCAAGATGGCCAAGGCAGGAGCTTGATCATGAAATTCCGTTTTGCACACGAAAGTATTGAAATCAACGCGGGCCTTCTGATCGCCCTCACCTTGGTGGTTATCAGTATCGGTGGACTGGTCGAAATCGTTCCTCTCTTCTATATCGATGAAACCATCGAGGAAGTCGAGGGCGTGCGTCCCTATACGCCACTCGAGCAGACTGGTCGTGACATCTATGTGCGTGAGGGTTGCTATACCTGTCATTCGCAGATGATCCGCCCTTTCCGTGATGAGTTGCTACGTTACGGTCACTACTCGCTGGCAGCCGAATCGCAGTACGATCATCCGTTCCAGTGGGGCTCCAAGCGTACAGGGCCTGATCTTGCACGCGTTGGTGAGAAGTACTCCAACGAGTGGCATGTACAGCATCTTGAGGCGCCGCGCTCTGTTGTTCCGGGGTCGATTATGCCGAACTACCCATGGCTCTCTGAAACAGCATTGAATACCTCGGACATCGAGGGCAAGCTGCGAGCACTGAAGATGGTTGGTGTTCCTTACTCTGATACGGATGAGGAGTACCAGGCCAACGTCGAGCGGTTTGGTGAAGATGCAGCGAAGATGCTTGATATTCATACTGCGGAAGAGAATCTTATCGCCCAGGCACAGGCTGGAAACTACGATGGTGATCGTTCCAACCTGACCGAGATGGATGCGATTGTCGCCTACCTGCAACTGCTGGGTTCGCTTGTTGATTTCAGCAAGTACGACGAAGGCTATTTTGCAGAGTTTCGTTGATCGAAAGTCGATCGAACGAGTTACAAATAGAGAAACTGACGGGAAATCATAATGCCGACATGGTTGCAATGGATGACATCGATGGAGTACAGCAAGCCAATTGCGCTGCTGATCTTCTTCTTCACCTTCATTGGCATCCTGGTCTATGTCTTTACCGGCAAGAAGCGCAAAGAGCGTCTCGAGTCGTACAAGTACATTCCATTTGCAGATGATGACGTCAGTGACACAGAAGATGAACAAGGTAAATCATCATGAGTGACAACAATACACAGCAACAGGGTAATGCAGTTCAGACAACCGGCCATGCCTGGGACGGTGACCTGCAGGAGTTCAACAATCCGCTGCCACGCTGGTGGATATGGACTTTCTATGCGACCATTATTTTCTCCCTGGGCTACTGGATTATCTATCCGACCTGGCCTTATGCGAATACCTTCACCAAGGGTGTAGGCAACACCATCACATTCCAGAATGATGCTGGCGAAGAAGTGACCACGCACTGGAATACGCGTTCACTGCTGATCAAGGATATGCAGACGGGCGAAGAGGCCACCAAGCAGAAGGCTTATCTCGAAAAGGTTAACGCTGCCAGCTACGAAGAGATCCTTAGCGATCCGGACATGATGGCGTTCGCCAACTCGATGGCCAAGGTTGTATTTGCTGATAACTGTGCAGCCTGCCACGGACCGGGAGGAGACCTGCCGGAACAGGCGTTTGGTCTGTACCCCAACATTGCAGACGATGCCTGGTTGTGGGGTGGTACCACGGCCGAGATTGAGCAGACCATCACACACGGTCGTAACGGCTATATGCCAGCATTCGGCAAGAACCTTGATGATGAGAAGCTCGAACAGCTTGCAAATTATGTACTGGGTATTTCAGGTCACTCTGTCGAAACCGATAAGGCTGCGGCTGGTGAGAAGATCTTTCAGGGCCAGGAAGGTGGTTGCTACTATTGTCATGGAGCCGATGGAACCGGTCTCAAGTCACAGGGCGCTGCCAACCTCACAGATGCAGTGTGGACAGTTGCCAATGTGCCGGGCGCAGTCAAGGAAGAGGACAAGGTCGCTGCGGTTAAGCGCGTGATCAAAAATGGAGTCTCACGACAGATGCCGCTGTGGAAGAGTCGTCTTGGTGAGGAGCAGATCAAGCTGCTGACACTCTATGTGCACGAGCTGGGCGGCGGAAAGTAAGCGCATCAGCTGACCAAAAATTATTTGACTGGCTGCAGATGAACTAATGGAAAACGAGCAGGATCAAGCGGTAGGGCATCTATACGAGGCGCGTAAATCGATCTTTCCACGTTCGGTGAAGGGACGTTTTCGTGATCTTAAGTGGGGCATACTTGCGTTTGCCTACGGTGTCTACTTTCTGCTTCCATGGCTACGCTGGGAGCGTGACACTGGTCGTGATCAGGCTGTGCTGTTTGATCTCGTCGGGCGCAAGTTCTACCTTTTTGATCTGACTGTTTACCCGCAGGATATCTTCTGGCTTGCCGGTCTCCTGATGCTCGCTGCCTACCTGCTATTTTTTGTTACCGGCATTGCCGGGCGTGTCTTCTGTGGTTATTTCTGTTTTCAGACCCTGTGGACAGATGTTTTTGTACTGGTTGAACGACTGGTGCAGGGTGAGCGTCCTGCGCGTATCCGTCTGTCGAAACAGAAGTGGGATGCGGAAAAGATTTTCAAGATCGGCACCACCCACCTGTTATGGATGCTGGTTGCCTTTTTTACAGGACTCAGTTTTGTCCTTTACTGGGGTGATGCTCCTCAACTGATCGGGGATTTTTTCACTCTGCAGGCACCTTTTGCTGCCTACGCAACCGCACTCTTCCTGACGGCGACAACCTATGTCATGGCCGGGCACGCGCGTGAACAGGTGTGCACCTATATGTGTCCCTATTCGCGTTTCCAGAGCGCCATGTTCGACAGCGACTCGCTGATCGTCTCCTACGATGCAAAGCGTGGCGAGGGAGACAAGGGACGTGCCAGGGCAGGGCGTAATCTGAAAACTCGCGAGACGAGAACCGAGGCCGGCGTAGGCGATTGTATTGATTGTGGTTACTGCGTGCAGGTGTGCCCCACAGGTATCGACATCCGCAATGGTCTGCAGATCCAGTGTATCTCCTGCGCCCTGTGTATCGATGCCTGTGACACCATCATGGATTCACTCGAATGGCCACGCGGCCTGGTGGCTTATACATCCGAGCGCCAGGTCAGTGAAGGCAAGCGTGCACGCCTGTTGCGACCCAAGGTGTTAGGCTATTTTGCCGTACTGATGGTCATTGTAACCGCGCTGGTCTGGAGTGTTTCTCACCAGCAGAAATTTGATATGACGATTTCGCAAGTACGCCAGCCGCTGTTTGTGACGCTCTCTGATGGTCGTATCCAAAACAGCTACGAAATCAAGATGAACAACAAGACCGGTGCCAACCTGATGTTGGCTTTCTCGCTTGACGGACTGCCCGGCGCTGAACTTGATATGGGGAAATTCCAGGCAATAATTCTTGCGCCTGAGCAGCGACTGCGCCTGACGGCACGTGTACGGAGTCATCCGGACCTCCTCGTTGGCGGCTCTCATTCTTTTGTCTTTCGAGCCACACCTATAAAACGGGATGACCTGCAGGAATTTATGCAGAATGCCGTATTTACCACACCCTGAGATGAGCAGCTGATATGAATACAACAGGATTGCTTGCTGTTATTGGATTCGGAGTATTGCTCGAGCTTCTGCTCTACCTGGTGCTGCGCTTTCTCACCAGGCTCGATAGCAAGGCGATGACTGTTGTCCTGATCCTGGCAGTGATCGGCGTACATATCCCCTGGACACTGCTGAACTGGCGTGGCGGCGATGTGTTTGCCATCGAGATCGGAATTTTTGTCGTGCTCGCTTATGTACTCGGTATTGTCGGTCGTCGCTCCGGAACCTCCTGGCACTGGGGGCCAGCTGTTATCGTTGCATTTTTTGCCATGGTGATCGCGGTCAACGTGACCTTCGTTGGTCTTGCGGAGACAGGCATCACCGGAATCTTTGCCAAATTGCTTCCACAGCCGAAATCAGCACAGGTCGCAGACTCACGTTTTCCCGGTACGGTTCCTTATGACTACCAGAAGAAAGAGGCGCTCTACAATCAATACCTCTAACAGGTAGAAGAGCAGAAGGCGCGTGGATGGCGGGTCAGGAAAGGTTGGCGTACGGCTCCCGTTGCCGGTCAGCCGCAGCTGTTTCTTCTTGTAGTACGCGATGCAGAGGGTCAACCTGTCAGCGGCGCAACAGTCTCCGGAAGCTTTATCCGCCCCTCGAATAGCGAACATGATTTCAGTTTTAGCATGCGCCCTGATTCACCGGGCTTTTATGTCGTGGAGTTGGAGATGCCATTACCGGGTGTATGGAACCTGGTTGTGAAAATCGACAGGCAGGGCGATACACACGAGTTACAGGCGACTACCTCGGTAGCTGATGCGGGATCCTGAACTTGAACGACGAGACACAGCATCCATGTTTTCACTGCGGCCTGCCGGTCCCGGAAGATATCGACCTGCAGGTCGATATTCGCGGTCAGCAGCGGGATATGTGCTGTCACGGCTGCCAGGCGGTTGCAGAAGCGATTGTCGCCGGGGGGCTGGAGAGTTTTTACGACCACCGTACCGAGCCGTCACAACGACCGGAGGAGTTGATTCCGGAGCAGTTGCAGCGTCTCTCTCTCTATGACGAAAAGCTGGTACAGGAAAGCTTTGTCGAAGTGGACGAGGATGACAAGCGTCGTGCATCCCTGATTCTTGAGGGTATCACCTGCGCTGCCTGTGTCTGGCTCAACGAGCGTCACGTACGAGCCCTCGATGGTGTGCTGAACTTCGATGTCAACTACTCAACCCATCGTGCCCGCGTTGAATGGGATGAATCACGTATCCAGCTGAGTGATATTCTCAAGGCGATCGCTGCCATCGGCTATATTGCGCACCCGTTCGATCCGGGTAAGCAGGAAGAGATACAGCGCAAGGAGAATCGCCTCGCACTGCGCAAGATGGCAATTGCCGGGGTTGGCGCAATGCAGGTGATGATGCTTGCAGTGGCGCTCTACTCCGGTGAGTTCTACGGTATGGATGAGCAGATGCAGGGCTTCATGCACTGGGTCAGCATGTTTCTTACCATCCCCGTGGTTTTCTATGCCGGTCTCGGTTTTTTCAAAAATGCCTGGCGCGATATAACACACAAGCAGGTCGGCATGGATGTGCCTGTCTCGATTGCCATTGGCGGTGCCTTTGGTGCCAGCGTCTGGTCAACCGTGACCGGAGGAACCGAGGTCTACTTCGATTCTGTATGCATGTTCGCCTTTTTCCTGCTTGCCTCGCGTTACCTTGAGATGGGCGCACGCCATCGTGCAGGGCAGGCCGCCGAAGCACTGGTACGCCTGCTGCCTGCAACTGCAGCACGACTCTCTGCCGATGGTAGTGAAGAGCTGGTTCCCGTAACTGAATTGAGTGCCGGTGACAGGGTTGTGGTTCGTCCCGGCGAAACCATCCCGGCCGATGGCGTGCTGGTGGAAGGAATCAGTTCCGTTGATGAATCCCTCTTGACCGGTGAGAGTCTGCCGCTGGTGTACAAGGTTGGCGACCGTCTGGTTGGCGGAAGCCTCAATGTTGAAAGCCCGTTGGTGTTTGAGATCGACAGGGTGGGTGAAGAGACGGTTATCTCCGGTATCGTGCAGTTGCTCGAACGTGCGCAGGCGGAAAAGCCGCAAATCGCACGAATTGCCGACCGCATCGCAGGCTGGTTTGTTGCCGCAGTACTGGTGATTGCGGCACTGGTCGCAACATGGTGGTGGATGCATGATGCGCAGCACGCTTTTGCAGTAACGCTCTCTGTGCTTGTTGTGACTTGTCCCTGTGCCTTGTCACTGGCAACTCCGGTTGCGATTACGGCAGCAACCGGAACCCTGACCAGGCTGGGCCTGCTGGCGACGCGCGGACATGCGATTGAAACGCTCGCCAAAGCGACGCACGTGGTGTTCGACAAAACAGGAACCCTGACCAAGGGACGTCTCGAACTGACCCGCGTGGTCACACTGGCTGATATAAGCGAAAGTACTGCGCTGGATATCGCAGCAGCACTCGAATCACGCTCTGAACATCCGGTAGCAAGGGCAATTTCGATCAAGGCCGGTGATCTCATGCCTGCCGGCGAAATCATCTCGAGACCGGGAGAAGGCGTTGAGGGTGTGGTTGATGGTCAGCGCTATCGCATTGGTTCGTTGCGCTTTGTTTCTGAACTGGGCGCTGTGTCGGCTGAGCAGGACGAGCATGGAGCTGCAGGTATCTGGCTTGCAAATGAGGCAGGCCTGGTGGCGCGCTTTGAACTCAGCGACGAATTGCGCAAGGGCGCGGCCGGGGTTATCGAAGCGCTCAGGGATCTGGGAGTCGAGCCACATCTGCTTTCAGGTGACAGCAAAGAGCCGGTCACAAGAGTTGCCACTGAACTGGGCATCTCGAACGTGCTCTTCTCGGCCTCGCCAGACGACAAACTCGCCTATGTCAGGCGACTGCAGCAGCAGGGTGAGATTGTTGCCATGGTCGGTGACGGGGTGAACGATGCGCCGGTACTGGCGGGTGCTGATGTCTCTGTCGCTATGGGCGGCGGAACAGAACTGGCGCATGCGGCTGCAGACCTTGTGGTGCTGTCTGATCACTTGTCGCACCTTGTCAGCGGTTTCAGGGTCGCACGCCGCACGCTGGCGATTATTCGACAGAACCTGTTGTGGGCGCTGATGTATAATGGCGTTGCGTTGCCACTTGCGGCATCGGGCATGATTGCACCCTGGATGGCGGCACTTGGCATGTCGGCGAGTTCACTGGTGGTCGTTGCCAACGCGCTGCGATTGCGCAACATCGGAAGCCGCCAACAGACGAGGGCGACATGAGCATACTCTATTTACTGATTCCCCTGGCAGTTCTCATCATGACTGTCGCGGTACTCTTTTTTCTCTGGACCATCAAAAGTGGCCAGTACGAGGACCTCGAAGGTCCTGCCTATCGCATCCTCATGGATGACGATGATCCGCTTGTTCCGCATGACTATGTGCAGCAGAAGAAGCAGACAGATGAACAGAATTCAGAAACCTAAGTTACGGAGCAGGCAATCATGCTGCAATTTTTTAATTTTGAAAACTTTCCACTCACATTCACCATCGGCCTGATCGTTTTTGCATGGCTGAGCTTCCTGTCGGTCATCATTTTCGGTTGATTGAGGCAGAGGCATTATGAAAAGGGCGCTTGTGCGCCCTTTTTTTGGCATTCCGGGGGCGATATTTTATGCAGGAGTCATCGGGTTTGAAACCAACCATAAATCCATGCTAGAACTAGGGAAGTCGTTAAGGTAGCCAGGGAATTTTTATGTCCAGGGAGTATCCAATTGTTGCCGTTACCGGGTCATCCGGTGCAGGCAGTTCATCTATCACAAGGGCGTTCGAGCATATTTTCCGCAGAGAACGTGTTAAGGCCGTCTATATCCAGGGGAGTGCTTTTCATCGCTATAGCCGCGAAGAGATGAAGGTGGAGCTGGCCAAGGCGAAAAAGGAGGGGCGCAACCTGAGTCAGTTTGGGCCCGAGGGTAACCACCTGGAGAAGCTGGAGTCTCTTCTCTTTCAGTACGCAGCGACCGGCACGGCCCTCTATCGTTATTACCTTCATTCGAAAGAACATGCAGACGCCGTGGGGCAGGAGCCGGGCACCTTTACACCATGGAAGATGATGAAAAAGAACAGCGACCTGCTCTATTATCGTGGCTTGCATGGGGGCTCGATAAGCGGTGATATCGATATCTCCAGGTACGCGGACCTGTTGATAGGGATTACGCCGAATATCAATCTTGAATGGATTCGCAAGATACAGCGTGATACCTCAATGCGCGGATACACGCCGACAGAAGTGCGGCAGTCGATCATTGACCGGATGAGTGATTACGTTAACCACATCACGCCCCAGTTTGGCCGTACCCATGTCAATTTTCAGCTGGTTCCGGTTATTGATCCCTCTGATCCTTTCAACATGCCGATTCAGCCGATAGATAGTGAAAGTCTCCTGATTATCAGTTTTCGAGACGAAAAGCAGGTGGATTTTGTCAGGCTACAGAAAATGCTTCCCAACTCCTTTATGTCGAGCAAGGATTCACTGGTCGTCCCGGGTGGTAAGCTGCCCCTGGCGCTCGAGGTTGTTCTGATGCCGATGATTCACGAACTGGTGGAGACAAGCCGTCCACTGAGGGGAGTCAGAAAGCCTCCGAAGAAGAAAAAATGCGGCCTCATCGGCATGCTGGGACAGTCAATCGATTAATAAAAAAGGACGCCAATGGCGTCCTTTTGCGAGCCTCAGAAGGGCGTCAGCCTAGTCGAGATCGACCAGTTTCTGCAGCTTCTGCATGGCACTCTTTTCGAGCTGGCGAACTCGCTCTGCCGAGATGCCATACTGTACTGCAAGCTCCTGCAGCGTCATCTTCTGCTCGCTGAGCCAGCGTGCGGCCAGAATTTCGCGGCTGCGATCATCCAGCTGTGCCAACGCTTCAGCGAGGGCCTTCTCGCGCGTTGCAGTGGTGTCTGCTCGTTCAATCTCTGTGGCAGGGTCCAGCGTGTTACCGGGCAGCCAGCTTGACGGAGAGAAGTGTGCCTCTTCATCGTCGCTGTCTGATGGTGCATCCCACGGCAGGTCATGCGCGGAGAGGCGCTTTTCCATCTCCAGCACGGTTTCAGGCTTTACACCGAGGTCCTCGGCTACGCCCAGTACCTCTTCATGATTGAGCCAGCCCAGACGTTTCTTTGCGCTACGCAGGTTGAAGAACAGCTTGCGCTGTGCCTTGGTGGTAGCCACCTTGACGATGCGCCAGTTGCGCAGGATATATTCGTGCATTTCTGCGCGAATCCAGTGCACCGCGTAGGAGACCAGGCGCACGTTGTTGTCAGGATTAAAGCGTTTGACCGCTTTCATCAGGCCGACTGTACCTTCCTGGATCAGGTCCTGCTGTGGCAGGCCATAGCCAGAGTAGCCGCGTGCGACTCGTACCACGAAGCGCAGGTGTGACATGACAAGCGCCCTCGCAGCGTCGAGATCATTGTGATCACGCAGCCTGATTGCATGATCGCGCTCTTCCTCTGCGGTCAGCATCGGAAGCTGAAATGCAGCGCTGACGTAGGCTTCCATGCTTCCGGTCGGCAGGTTTAACGCAATTGCATTTGATTTGGACATTTGTACTCCTCTTTTCTATGTGCCTATATTAGCACTCAGATGGTTAGAGTGCCAACCTGTGGAAAAGTTTCGTTCAAAACGCAAATAAATGAATAATAATCATATAAAACAGATGGTTATAAATTTATCGTGACAGGTCCGGGGGTTCTCTTCCCTGCTGTAATCCAGCCAGATCTTGTTGATTTAGACAATTCGGGGCGATTTTTGCCTGTGCGGACTATTCCGGTTGAATGGTCGCCAGGTGGCGGCCAACCGTGAGAGCCGCACCCGTCATTCCAAGCAGGGTGCCTGCGGGCAGCAGGATGGCTAGGCGCTGCAGGTCGAAGGGATTGAGCGGCAGACTGGTTGCATAGAGTGTTTCAAGGTCATGCAGTGGTGACTTGAGAAATAGCAGGAGCAGTGACACAAGCAGCCACCCCAACAGGGCACCGCTGAAGCCGTAGAGCATGCCCGTATAGAGGAATGGCCGCCTGATGAAACCATCTGTGCCGCCGACCAGCCGGGTGATCTCGATTTCGCTGTGGCGCGTGGCAATTTCCAGTCGGATCGTATTTCCTATGATCATGATTACCGCGATGGCAAGTGCGATCGCAAGCGCATCTGCAAATCTTCTTGCTGTCTCGGTAAAACTATTGAGCCGTTCAACCCACGCCTGGTCGTATTCAACCAGGTCGCTCTCGGGGAGAGTTGCGAGACGCTTGACTAACTCGCAGATGGCATCGTTTTCCGCGCTTTCGGACGGATGAATCAGGATGTGGTTCGGCAGGGGATTCTCTTCCAGGGCATCGAGTGCATCTCCAAAACCGCTGTAGAGGCGAAATTCAGCCAGTGCATCCGCACTTGTGCGCAGTTCTGTTGAATCGACGCCTTCAATCTCTTCAATGGTGGCAGAGAGCAGCAGGGCAGCCTCGGCATCGACGTCAGCCTTCAGGAACATGGTGACGGTGCGCTCCTGGCTCCACTCTGATGTCAGTTGCTCGCCCAGGTTTAACAGGGCAAGCAGGGTTGTCGGCAGAGCCAGTGCGATAGCGAGCACCAGGATTGTCATCAATGAAGCCAGAGGGCGCTGAAAGAGGTCGCTCAGTGCAATTCTGATGGCACGTTTATGTTGCTCAAGCACGGGCGATGGATCCTTCGTGCAGCTTGATGACGGGGCGATCGAGCTGGTTGATCAGAGCCAGGTCGTGCGATGCAATCAGCGTGGTGACGCCTATCTGGTTAAATGCCAGAAACAGCTGCATGATTTCACGTGATAATTCAGGATCAAGGTTGCCGGTCGGTTCATCAGCCAGCAGGATTGGCGGTCGTGTGACCAGGGCGCGGGCGATACCAACACGCTGCTGCTCGCCTCCGGAGAGGCTGGCTGGAAGG
>NZ_MPRK01000063.1 GCF_002021095.1 Solemya elarraichensis gill symbiont
ATTCTGTTTTCGCTAAAACCGTAACTGCCAAAAGTGCAGTTACTACCCTGGTCGCCAATTTGATTCCATCTGGCGTACGCATCAAGCTTGCCTTCCCTTCGAATCGCGCCAACCGGTCCTGTAACACCGTGTTTAATACCACTTGCATCATTATCGTAGAGATCGACTTTTGTTCCCTTGTCATCGGGCAGCAGTGTGACAATCGCATCCTGCAGGCCGTCACCATTGATATCAACCAGGCGGGTATTGCCGGCATCCTCACCAAAGTAGCTGAATGGCTCCGGGAGATCGTAGGCGTTTGTTTGTTGCCAATCGTCTACGCTGTTTAACCAGGTGCCACTGTAGGTTGCTGATTGCCTGTCGTTATAACCTATTCCCGCTTCACATCCATTGTCATAGCGACAGCTATCGACAGAATAGGTACCAATAGCATCTCTTTTGGATAGAAGAATGTCATTCAGTGCATCACCATTGATATCTACCATTCTGGCAGAAGAAACAGTATTGGGTTGGCTACCACGGAGCGGGCTACGGTAATCAAGGGGTACTGGAAGTGAAATTTCACTCTCGTCTGTCTGGGCGCCCCAGTAGTTTTCTGTACGAGAATCTTCACCCATCCTGTTGACTCGATAGGTGGCTTTATCTTGTTCTGATAAAAAATGAGAGTCGGGATAGTGGTATTCGTTTTCTGGTACGAGTTTAAAAAATGCACCGAATCCAACAGGGAGGCCTGTCGATTGAATTGGGACGCCAAGTGCAATGTAGTTTTCACTTGTATCGATATTTGAGCCGAATTTGCCTGAAAAGCTGCCTGTGGTGGGATAAATGCCAGTTTCTGTGGGCATAAATGTCCTGCCTTCAAACTCGAGCGTGTAAACACAGGTTTGGGTGTCAGCCATGTCGCATCTTTTTTTAATGAGGCCTCCAGGACAAATTGTCGGGGCACTATCCTGGCCATCATCAACATAACAGAAAAACTCTCTGTTAAAGCTGCCTCTTTGAAGCGCTTCAGGAGAGATGATTTGATAGGCAATTTCACCTGTACCCTTGATCACATCCGGCAGGTAATCTCCATTGATATCGCTTAATCTGAAGCCAGTATTAAACTCTTTGAATTGAGATAAAACAATTCCACCAATTGAGTCAATTGAGCCGTTAAAGCTTAATTGACGCCTCTCTGTAATGGGAGGCAAACTCTGTGAGGTAGCGGTTTGCAGATTATCATTCAGTGCACGTTCATAATTTGCATTAACAAGATCAACTGAACCGTCAACATCAATATCGGCGAGTCTTAGTCCGTTATCTTCCTCATCGTCTTTCAATTTGTAGGCTTTGGAATTATAGAAATCCGGATGTGGGCTATAGTCTTCCTGCCAATCCTGCCCATTATTGAGCCAGAGTTTTCTGGTGTCCTTTTTTATCCTCAGAATATCCGCAAGGCCATCAGCATTGAAATCAGCAACACGCATGCCACGGCCTTTTGCAAAAATATAGGAGTCCTGCTTGTCTCTCTTTGTAAAACTCTCAGGCAATGAGAATGTTTGGCTCAATTCAAATCCGGCCTTTTCCTCGTTCCAGTTAAAGTGGGTTTGTGGCAGACATTCGCCATCTGCGTTGCATTTCTGTAATGAGACGAGATGACTGCGCTGGGTCAGTGCGGAGTTTCCATAGTTGAGTTGGTATTGCGTGAGTAGCTGACCGCTGTAGGCGACTTCTACACGATCCAATAGATGTTTGATGACAGATTTGCCGCCGCCCGGGAGATAGGCGACGAGTGGATCAGCCCGTTCTGTTTCGCTATAGGTCAGATCTACCGAGACATTGGCATAGTCCAGCCCCTGCAGGAGGAAGTTGTCTCCACCGGTCGGTTTTAGATACCGGAAGTTGATGCTGTTGCCAGCCGGGGTTGTGTCTTCAATGGTTGAGATGCCCCAACGGTAGACATGCGCAAGGCTCTCCTTTGTGATCTGGAAACGTGCCTCTTGGGTCTCTCCGTAGCGCATATGCTGACCGGATTTTGTCCACACTTCCCAGTAGAGCGGTCCATTGGCACTGCCGTCGTTATGCGAAACTATTTTTGAGAAGGTGTCGATCTCGGTTCTGTATTCAGTACCTTCGGCACCCGGCGTGCCGTTGATAGCGATCAGGCGTTGCCCGTCAATACAGTAGCGATCGCGTTCATTGAAATAGGTGCCGCCCTTGAATCCGTCCTGTGCAATGGTGGCGCCACAGCGATGGATTTGTGACAGGCCATTGAGTTGGAATCCGATGCCGAGTGGACCATTACCGCTGTTGCTGTTGTAGGCGATTGCCAAGTCGGGTTTCATGCCGGCCACGCCTGCGGGTAGTTCGATTGGAATGCTGTAGCTTGCCGCGCCCTGGTTGATGCTGAACTTGGCTGGAATGCTGCCGACGACCATCGAGGTATCAATTGCCAGAACTGGCTGGGCAGTTGCCCCAATTCCTGCGGTTATTGCAATCAAACAGCTGAAAAGTAATGTCCGGACACGACGGCTCTTCCCTGGCATGGCAAATTCCTTTTTATTCGTTGTTATTCCGTTATTGGCTGGCGGCTTATTCTGTGGGAGCCTGCTTGTCATTCAGCATTCTCTGCTGATATCAGCCAAGTCAATCCTGTTGACTGTGTTTAACTATAGGTTTATTGCGTCTCTTTGTCTGTGGGCGAAGGATGACATTTGTGTAGGAATTCACCTACTAGACTGATGTATAGGAAAGGGTACGGACTTATAGAGGAAAGCCCGTAACATAAGGATGGCAGTGATGGGGTTTATCGCCCCGAGATGGGGCTACTGATACCTCTGTCGTCATACCGGCCTTGGGCCGGCATCCATGAGTACGTGCGCAGTTCAGAATGGACCCCGGGTCAAACCCGGGGTGACGAAATGATGGGGCCCGGGGTGATGAAATCTATCGCCCCGGGGCGGGGATCCTACAATGGTAGTGTCAGATTTACTCTTCGAGCAGCTCCTTCTCCATCGACAGGAAAACGCCATATGCATTGATCCTGTTGGCGCTACTAAATGCCGGCAGATGATCAAACTCCGACCAGTCGACGCTGTCATAGACTCCCGCGAATTCCATGAACTCCTCGACGCCTTCACCCATCTTCTCGCGCAGGTAGGCGAGATAGGAACGGGTACCAGAGATTGCCTGTCGGGGCTCTGATGCCGCTGGACCATGTCCCGGAATCAGTGCTTCAAGCCCTTCAGTCTCCATCGCCTCGAGTTTCTCAAGCCATGACTTGGTGTCTGCATTTCCGACAAATGGAACCCGACCCTCGAAAATAATATCGCCCGAATAGAGTACCTTGTCCTGTTTGACCAGCAGCGCCAGGTCTCCATCTGAGTGCGCCTTGCCGAGATAGACAATCTCAAAATCGATACCACCAAGACTGACACTGCTGTTATCTGTTACGGTGCTGTCCGGCGACACCAGGTGGGTATCATCGTTCACCCACGGGAAAAGGGAAACACGGCGCTCGTCGAGACGATTTGTACCAACATCCGAGTCGATGTACTCAAACGCCTCGCCCGGGGCAACAATTTCCGCCCCCGCTTCCTTGAAAACCTGCAGGCCATAAACGTGATCGGCGTGATAGTGGCTGACAACCACCTTGACGACCGGTTTGTCGGTCAGTTTGCGAATCTCCCCAAGCATTGCATTGGCCAGTGCCGGGGTACCCAGCGCATCGAAAACCACCACGCCTGCGTCGGTAATAACAAAACCTGCATTGGATATAAAACCCTCGAATTGTGTTGCCGTACCGGCATTACCCGGCACATACCAACAGTGCTCCGATACCTGTTCCGCTTTCACATTAACTGTTAGTGGCTCATACTCGGCAACGGTGACTGCCGGCAGCAGTAAGAACAGGGAAAGAAGACCTTTGATCATGTTTTTTTCTCCATCCGCCGGCGGCGGAAAAATTGACTCAGCTGGTGGCCACACTCATCGGCCAGTACACCGCCAGTAACTTCCACCTTGTGATTAAACCTGTCGTCACTCGGCAACAGGTCGAAAACGCTTCCGGCTGCCCCACCCTTGGGGTCGGAAGCTCCATAGACTACACGCCTGATACGTGCGTGCACAATGGCACCTGCACACATGGGACAGGGCTCGAGAGTAACATAGAGGTCAGCATCGGTAAGGCGGTAGTTAGCAAGCTTTGTGCTTGCATCCCGCATTGCCACGATCTCTGCGTGCGCAGTGGGATCAGAAGTTGAAATCGGGCAATTGTAGCCCTCGCCGATGATCTCGCCATTGAGCACCACCACGGCACCGACAGGCACCTCGCCCTCTTTCTCACCTTGGCTGGCGAGTTCGAGTGCCCTGCGCATATAACTATTCTCTTCCATTACGCCTCCAGCAGCTCCCAAACAGGCTTGCAGCCGACGGGAAGTGGCATCAGGCGGCCCAACTCAACCCACTGGTTTTCCGGCGTATGAAAATCTGAGCCGGACGATGCATGAAGATTAAAATCTTTTGCATGTCTTGCCATGGTGTAGCACTCATCCTTGCTGTGACTCCCGGAGACCACCTCGATGGCTTCACCACTCAGTTCCTGGAATTCGCCAATCAGCCTGCGCAATTTTGTGCGTGTCATTCCGTAACGGGCCGGGTGCGCGATGACCGCATGCCCGCCGGCATCATGAATCCAGCCCAGTGCTTCCTCCTGTGTTGCCCATTCACCACTGACATGGCCCGGCCTGCCCCTGACCAGAAAGCGTTTGAAACAGTCGCGCATGTCTCTTGCTTCACCCGCACCAACCAGGAAACGTGCAAAATGCGTGCGACTGACAAGGCGGCCGTTGGAGAGAGCGACGGCGCCATCATGCGCGCCGGAAATACCATGCTTTTCAAGTCGGCGGCCAATCTCCGCTGCACGCCAGTGGCGGTACTCGACCAGTCTCTGCAAACCAAGAGCGAGGCATTGATTTGCGGGATCGATGCCGAGGGCAACAATATGTACAGTCTGTCCGTTCCAGGTCACTGAAATCTCGGCACCGGTAACAATACGGATAGCGTGTTCCTGCGCAGCCTGTTGCGCCTCCTCGAGACCTTCGAGCGTATCGTGATCAGTCAACGCCAGCACATCGACTCCCATATCTGCCGCACGCGCAACCAGGCGCGCCGGAGATAGTGTCCCGTCAGAAGCGGTAGAATGAGAATGGAAGTCGTATTTAATCTGCATCTTGCTATTATACGTACTCGTACCGGGAAAATTCTGCAAAGAGATTATGGTTCAACGTCTGTCACCGGAACCGACACTGCTATTCGAGCATTTCTATGCCCTGGCCGACAAGGTTCTGGCTGCGTGGGATGATGAAGTATCTGTCGGTGAGGATACCAATCCGTGTCTTATCACCCTTGCCATGCAGGACTTGCAGGAAGTGATTGGGGCACTGCATGACCAGTATGAGGTCAATCCTCCCGAAGAGGAAGTAACACGCTGTACTGATTACGGCGTACAACTGTTCAGCGAAATGTCTCACCTGGCCGCAAAAGCAGAGCTTGAGGATGAGGCGATCGAGATCGAGAACATCTGCTTCCCGTTCGCGCTGTGGGGTGTGCGCCACGGTGCTGAACTTGTCACCATCGAGCCAATAGTCAACGCCATCGCACGGCTTGCCAACAGCCGTCAGCAGCCTGGCTTTCTCGAGGAGCTCTACCGTGAGGTCAGCGAAGTAATGCGCGCCACCTCGATTCAGCTTACACAAGAGGCCACACCATTAAACCTTGCAAATCCATGGCGGATTCTTCTCCTGAATCGCGCTATCATAGCGACTCGAAGCCACCAGGTACGCTTGATGGATGATGCCTTTTCGGCAATCGTTGAATATCTGCCTGACGAGGCGTCCGAATTCTTCCGCGAAGGAATGGAACAGATGGCCCTGGTCAACTATCCCGAACATGTTCGTGAACAGATGGCAACCTGGTATCAACGTTATTCCGGCAAACCGACCTTGCACTAACTTACTTAAATTAAAGCTATGAAACTTCTTTTTGAACTATTACCCGTACTGCTGTTCTTTATTGCTTACAAAATCTCCGGCATCTATGTTGCCACAGGTGTGGCAATTGCAACCGCGGTCATCCAGATTGCCATTGCCGCATTGCGTGGTAAAAGCATTACCAATATGCAGTGGATTACGGTTGGCCTGCTGATCCTGTTTGGCGGCCTGACCATCATTTTTCAGGATCCGACCTTTATCAAGTGGAAGCCGACCATCGTCAACTGGCTGTTTGCCGCAGCATTTCTTATTGCACCCTTTGTCAGCAGTAAATCGTTTCCACAGCGCATGATGGAGAACAGCGTCTCACTGCTGCAGGATCAGTGGCAAAAGCTCAATATTTCATGGGTGCTTTTCTTCGTCGCCAGTGGCATGATCAACATCCTTGTCGCCTACAATTTCAGCGAGGCGACCTGGGTCAACTTCAAACTATTCGGCCTGATGGGCATGACCTTCCTGTTCGTACTTGCTCAGGGAATCTACATCAGCCGTATTGCTCAACCCATTGAAGAGAACAACTGATGTATTACGTAATTATTGGTCAAGACTGTGAAAACTCCACTGACAAACGCCTCTCAGTGAGACCACAACATCTCGAACGCCTTGAAAAACTGCGTGACGAGGGCCGTTTGCTAACCGCGGGACCCAATCCTGCAATTGACAGTGAAGATCCGGGCAGTGCAGGTTTCAGCGGCAGCGTTATTATTGCTGAATTTGATTCACTTGAAAGTGCACAGGAGTGGGCAGATGCCGACCCTTACAGAGGCGCCGGTGTCTACACCCAGGTTACTGTCAAACCCTACAAACGAGTATTCTGAATGAAAATGGAAATAAAGATGAAAATGAAAATGGAGCTGAAAAAAATTGTTCTTGCCGCACTGCTGGCAAGCCCTGCTGCACTAGTTGCACAAACCGAAGCCCCCGAGGATGTAGTTGACATCGCCAAGGAACTCAACATGCCCGTGATGACAGTCAATGGTGAGAACATGACCGTTGGCCACCTGCTTGCCTATCGCATGACTCGCCAGGGGATGCCTCTGCCACAAGATCCGATGCAGGCACAGGATGTGCTGGTTAATGAACTCTTCAGCAGTATGCTGCTGGCACAGGAAGCCGCAAAAATGGGCCTCGATAAACAGCCCCAGGTAGTCGCCAGGCTTGATGTTGTACGCCAGCAGACCCTGCGCCAGGCTGCTCTTGACGAACTCATCAGGAAACAGGAGGTTTCAGAGGAAGATCTCAAGGCTGCCTATGACGAACAGCATGGTGCAACCGAGAAGAGTGAGTACAAGACCCGTCATATCCTGGTTGAAGATGAAGATACTGCAAAGGAAATCATCAAGGAACTGGATGATGGCAAAGATTTCGCAGAACTCGCGATATCAAAATCGACCGGACCAAGTGGCCCGAATGGCGGCGACCTCGGCTGGGTAGAGACCGCTCGTGTCGTCAAGCCATTTGGTGATGCACTCACCAAGATGGAAAAAGGCAAGCATTCGTCATCACCTGTAAAGACCCAGTTTGGCTGGCATGTCATCCTGCTGGAAGAGAAGAAAACCAGCACGATTGAGCCACCTGCACTCGAAAGTGTGAGAGACGAACTGACCGAATCGCTGAAGATAGAGGCTGTGCGTAAGCACCTGGAAAATTTCCAGAGTAGCGCCGAACTCTCATTTCCCGAGGGAAGCGGAGTGGAAGACACCAAGTAGGTGTTCAACAGCCCCTGGCGGGATTGTTTTAAGGTGAAAGGTACATTATGTAGCTTTCACCTTGTACCTATCTAACTCGCGGCGTGCAGCTGACTAATCGCACTCCTGATGTCATCTGCAATTGCGTTGGCGAGCTTGTCGACATGGGCTGCATCCGTTCCCTCGACCATCACGCGTAACAGTGGCTCTGTACCCGAGGGACGCAACAGAACCCGGCCATTCTCAGCCAGCTCCTTTTCTGCAGCAGCTACTGATGATGAGACGGATTCGAGCTCCATCAGTTCATCTGCACGCTGACTGCCGAGATCGAGGTTGACCAGCAGCTGCGGGCACTTCTCCACCGCCTGGGTTAGTTCATCAAGGCGTTTACTACGCAATTGCATCTCGGCAAGCACCTGCAGTGCGGCAACCGTACCGTCACCGGTAGTCGATACATCTCGACAGATGATGTGACCTGACGGCTCACCGCCGAGACACCAGTCGTTTGCCAGCAACTGCTGCACGATATAGCGATCACCGACATTGGTTCGCTGCAGACCAATGTCCTGCTTCCTAAGTGCCAGTTCGAGGCCAAGGTTGGTCATCAGGGTACCGACAACAGGCCCATGCAACTTGCCCTGCTGCTGTCGCGAGATGGCAATGATGTAGAGAATCTCGTCGCCATCAACCAGTTCACCCTTGTGGTTAACCATGATGAGGCGATCACCATCACCATCGAGTGCAACACCTGCGTCCGCCTGCTG
>NZ_MPRK01000064.1 GCF_002021095.1 Solemya elarraichensis gill symbiont
CCGTTGCCTCCGGCATTTTCACCCTGCGGGCGCTACGCGGTCCAAAATGCTGTCGCATTTTGTCGAACCCTCTTTTGGGTTCTCATCCATGCTGCATCAATAAACAAAAAAGCCCCGTCTTCCGACGAGGCTTTTTAGTTTATGGCGGAGAGTGAGGGATTCGAACCCTCGATGGAGTTTCCCCCATACGCCCTTAGCAGGGGCGCGCCTTCAGCCACTCGGCCAACTCTCCGGTATTCGGTTTTTTTGAAACCCCGAATTATGAAAAACCGGAGGAGTTATATAACCCCTGTCCGGTTCAACGGGTGCGGATTATCGCATTAATCTTCGTCCTGCGCTACCTCTTCATCACCATCATGTTCGCGCTGGATACGATCGTATATTTCTTCACGATGAACCGAGACATCGCGTGGCGCATTGATGCCGATTCTGACCTGGTTTCCCTTGACACCAAGTACGGTTACATTGATTTCATCACCAATCATCAGTGTTTCGCCGACACGTCGAGTGAGTATTAACATTTCCTTAATCCCTGTTATATTTTTATATATTTCGATCTTCTAGAAAGAAGATCACCACCAATTTATTCCCAAGTAGCTGGGACAGCGCCACCCATGTGTTTGTCGCCGAGTAAATTCTAGCACAATTCCAAGTTTATTTAGACAGCCGGATCAACTCATCCAACCGTTGCGACTTCATCCTGTGCCAGGTTGAATGCCTCATGCAGTGAGCGCACCGCCAGTTCGAGGTATTTTTCATCGACAACAACCGAGACTTTGATCTCCGAGGTTGAAATCAACCTGATATTGATCCCTTCCCTGGCGAGCGTTTCAAACATGGTGCTGGCGATTCCCGCATGGGAACGCATGCCGACCCCAACCAGTGAAACCTTGACGATTTTGTCATCGCCCTCGATCTCTTCACCGCCCAGCGTGCTAGACAGTTTGGCTAGAATCGCGGTTGCACGCTCGAAATCATTTCGGTGAACGGTGAATGTGAAGTCGGTTGTGCCATCTTTGGAGATGTTCTGCACAATCATGTCGACCTCGATATTGGCATCGGCAATCGGGCCAAGAATTTTGTACGCCACACCCGGTTCGTCAGGGACGCCCTTGATGGTCAACTTAGCTTCATCGCGACTAAACGCAATACCGGAAATTTTCGCCTGTTCCACGCCTTCATCCTCAAAGGTAATCAGGGTGCCTGCACCCTCTTCAAAACTTGATAGTACCCGCAGCGGTACATTGTATTTGCCGGCAAACTCGACTGAACGAATCTGCAGCACCTTGGAACCGAGGCTTGCCATTTCAAGCATCTCCTCGAAGGTGATACGGTCCAGCTTGCGCGCCTTTGGCTCGACACGTGGGTCAGTTGTGTAGACACCGTCAACATCTGTATAGATCTGGCACTCGTCTGCCTTCAGTGCAGCAGCCAGTGCAACTGCAGTAGTATCGGAACCACCTCGACCGAGTGTTGTGATATTGCCGTCACTATCGACACCCTGAAAACCGGCAACCACGACCACACGTCCTGCATTGAGATCCTTGCGGATACGTTCATCGTCAATGCGCTTGATACGCGCCTTCATGTGCGATTGATCCGTCAGAATACGTACCTGGCTGCCAGTATAGGAACGTGCGTCCACACCAATCTTGTGCAGCGACATACTCAGCAATGCAATGGTAACCTGCTCACCAGTTGTGACCAGCACGTCCATCTCGCGCGGGCTGGGTGATGTATCATTAACTTCAGCGGCAAGACCCAACATGCGGTTGGTTTCGCCCGACATGGCCGAAACGACGACAATTACCTGGTCGCCGTTAGCCTGAAAGCGCTTGACCTTCTCAGCTACCGCCTTGATCTTTTCGACTGTACCAACCGAGGTACCGCCATATTTCTGGACAATCAGTGCCATTGTTAATATTCAATCCACAAATCTAAAGTGCCCGGAGGCTTTCCGGGCAAGAACGTTGAATTTTATCAGGTATTTTCTGTTACTGAAATGAATAATCGGTTAATTAAGAGCAGAAAACTGTTTCTTTATACATCTTATGAGCCAGCAGGCAAAAGTAGTGCACTGTTCTGGATGGACCCCGGGTCAAGCCCGGGGTGACAAAAAACTATGCCCGGTGTGATGTTTCACGATCAGGTTTTTCAGGCAAGCGTATCTGCCACCCAGGTTTCAGCAACCGCCAGCGCATCAGGAATTCCAGCCGGGTTACTACCACCAGCCTGCGCCATGTCGGGTCTGCCACCACCTTTACCGCCAACCTTTTCCGCAGCAATACGCACCAGGTCACCGGCTCGCAGACGGTCGGTCAGATCCTTGGTCACACCTGCAATCAGGTTGACCTTCTCACCGTTACTGGCAGCAAGCAGTACAACACCACTGCCAAGCTTGTCCTTGAGTTGATCAAGCGTGTCGCGCAGGCTCTTGGGATCAACACCCTCGAGATTTGCGGCCAGCACCTTGATTCCGGCAATCTCTGCGGCCTGGCTGACGAGGTCAGATCCGGCGGATGCGGCCATTTTTGATTTCAGCCTGTCGAGCTCTTTTTCGAGTGCGCGGTTACGTGCAAGCAACTGCTCTACCTTGTCTGAAACAGATTCGGTTGATGCCTTAAGCATTCCCGAGATGGCTGTGAGCTGGTCCTCCTGTGATTCAGTCAGATCGATTGCAGCCTCACCTGTAACTGCTTCGATACGGCGTACACCGGATGCAACACCGCTCTCCGAGGTAATTCTGAACAGTCCGATATCACCGGCTGCATCAACATGCGTACCACCACACAGTTCGACAGAGAAATCACCTATACGCAACACGCGTACCTCATCGGCATACTTCTCACCAAACAGCGCCATGGCGCCGGATTGCTTGGCATCCTCGAGTGTCATCAGGCGCGTTTCTGTCGAGGCGTTGGCACGTATCTGTGCATTAACAAGACGCTCAATCGCAGACAACTCTTCGCGCGTTACCGGTTCAAAGTGCGAGAAGTCAAAACGTAAACGTTCAGGATCGACCAGCGAGCCTTTCTGCTGCACATGGTCACCCAGAATCTCTCTAAGCGCGGCGTGCATCAGGTGAGTGGCAGAGTGGTTGAGCTCGGTCGCCATTCTTGCCTGCTTGTCGACATGTGTTACGACCATGTCACCAAGTGACAGTTCGCCTTCAGCCAGCAAACCGATATGGCCGAATACATCACTGCCCTGCTTGCGCGTATCAGTCACTGTGAATCTCGCACTGCCAGCTGACTTGAGCTCGCCGCTGTCGCCAACCTGTCCACCCGACTCGGCATAGAAAGGTGTACGGTCGAGAATCACGACGCCCTCCTCTCCCTGCGTCAAGGTCTCGACGGAATTACCATCGTGATAGATCGCCATCACCGTGCCCTTGTCTTCGAGCAATTCATAACCACTGAAACTGGTCGAGGTGTCAACTTCCCACTTGGCAGCTGCATCAGCGGCAGAGAAGTTACTCGCATCACGCGCACGCTGGCGCTGTGCTTCCATCTCTTTCTCGAATCCCTCGGTATCGACCTGCATATCTTTTTCACGGGCAACGTCTGCAGTCAGGTCAACAGGAAAACCATAGGTGTCATAAAGACGAAAAGCCGTCTCTCCAGGTATCACTCCATCGGTGACTTTTTCAATCTCGTCCTCGAGCACTTTCATGCCATGCTCAAGCGTCTCTGCGAAACGCTCCTCTTCAAGCCTAAGCACCTTGGCGACCTGATCTTTCATCTTGCGCAGTTCGGGATATGCTTCACCCATGGCAGCATCCAGCGCATCAACCAGGGTGTTGAAAAATGGTTGTGTCTGTCCCAACTGGTAGCCGTGACGGATTGCGCGACGAATAATTCTACGCAATACATAACCACGTCCTTCGTTACTCGGCAGCACACCATCGACAATCATGAATGCGGTTGAGCGAATATGGTCTGCTATGACGCGCAACGACTTGTTCTCAAGATCGGTTGCACCGGTCGCATCAGCAGCCGCCTTGATCAGGAGCTGGAACAGGTCGATCTCGTAGTTGGAGTGTACGTGCTGCAGCACCGCTGCAAGACGCTCAAGTCCCATGCCGGTATCTACAGACGGTTTCGGCAGCGCAGTCATCTGACCGTCAGCATCACGGTTGTATTGCATGAAAACCAGGTTCCAGATCTCGATGTAGCGATCGCCATCCTCTTCGGGTGTTCCTGGTGGTCCACCCCAGATGCCCTCTCCATGGTCATAGAAGATTTCCGAACAGGGTCCACATGGTCCTGTATCACCCATCGACCAGAAGTTATCGCTTTCGTATCGATTACCGCCCGGCTTGTCGCCAATGCGCGAGAATGAATCCGGATTGACGCCAATCTTGTTCAGCCAGATTTCAGCTGCCTCGTCATCATCCTCATAGACGGTGACCCAGAGCTTGTCTGCAGGCAGGCCGAGTGTTTCTGTCAGGAATTCCCATGCATAATGGATTGCATCTTCCTTGAAATAGTCACCGAAACTGAAGTTGCCCAGCATTTCGAAAAAAGTGTGGTGACGCGCGGTATAACCAACATTTTCCAAATCATTATGTTTACCACCGGCACGCACGCAGCGTTGCGAGGTCGTGGCGCGGTTGTAGTCACGTTTCTCCTTGCCGAGAAAAACATCCTTGAACTGCACCATGCCTGCGTTCGTAAATAGCAGGGTTGGATCATTTGCCGGAACCAATGGACTGGAATCGACGATCTGGTGGCCGTGGGCAGCAAAATAGTCAAGAAACGCCTGTCGGATTTCTGCGCTGGTTTTCATGAAAATGGAACGTAATCAGAAACAAAGAGGGTATGTTATTCGGGTTGACGGAAGATGTCACGCAGCAGTGAGAGGAAAACAGCATACGAAAGCCACTCACACGCGTCTTTCGGGGTGGAACACAGTGGAAACCCGGAATCCGGATTTTGTGTAACACCCAGATCCCCGCATTCGCGGGGATGACGATGCAGTCTGGATCAGGAGAAAAGAAAATCGCCAATGAGATAGGTGGGAAACCCGCGATACTCGAGAAAACGTGCGCGCCGCCCCAGCTCTTTCTGGGTGCGCTCGGTCAGGACGCCAAATTTCTGCAGCGCCACTTCGGACATCTGTTCACGCCAACGCGGATCCCGGTCATCGACCCAATCATTAATGATGTCACTGGCTATGCCCCTCTCGAGCAACTCCTGGCGGATCTTGCAGGGACCGAAACCCTTGCGGGCCCGCATCTCGAGGTAGAGTTCCGCGTAGCGCTGATCATCGAGGTAACCGGCAGTTTCAAACTGTTTCAGCAGCGCACTGATTTCATCGGATGGAAAGTCACGTGATTCGAGCTTGCGCGCAAGCTCTGCCTTGCTGTGTTCACGCACTGCGAGCAGGCGAATAGCCGCCTGCTCGATGTCGTCAGTGGGTTGGCTTGATACTTCTGCAGCTGGTTCCGAAGTTGGCGACTGCAACAGCATCAGGCCTCGGCTTTATCCGTGTCTGCCGCTTCGTCCTTAACCTCATCAGAGGCATCTTGTTTTGGAAAAACTATATCTCTTATTTTAGTTTCAATTTCCTGTGCAAGTTCTGGATTTTCCTTGAAATACTTTCTTACATTTTCCTTTCCCTGGCCAATTCTATCACCATTGTAGCTATACCAGGCACCTGACTTCTCGACGATATTGTGGAGTACGCCAAGGTTCATTATTTCACCCTCCCGCGAGATACCTTCACCGTAGAGAATCTCGAATTCAACCTGCTTGAAAGGATGTGCTACCTTGTTCTTGACTACCTTCACACGGGTGTCGTTACCGACTACCTCGTCGCCTCTTTTGATCGCACCGATACGGCGAATATCGAGTCGCACAGAGGAGTAGAATTTGAGCGCGTTACCACCGGTAGTGGTCTCCGGGCTACCGAACATAACACCAATTTTCATACGAATCTGGTTGATGAAAATGACAATGCAGTTGGAACGCTTGATGTTGGCAGTGAGCTTGCGCAGTGCCTGCGACATCAGGCGTGCCTGCAGGCCGACGTGCGTGTCACCCATTTCGCCCTCGATCTCCGCTCTTGGCGTCAGCGCCGCGACCGAGTCGACAACCACCACATCTACGGCACCGGAGCGTACCAGCATGTCGGTAATCTCGAGCGCCTGCTCACCGGTATCCGGCTGTGATACCAGCAGCTCTTCCATGTTGACGCCGAGTTTTTCGGCGTAGGCAGGATCGAGTGCATGCTCGGCATCGACAAACGCGGCCGTTCCGCCGGTCTTCTGCACCTCGGCGACGGCGTGCAGTGTCAACGTGGTTTTACCTGATGATTCAGGACCGTAGATTTCGACCACGCGTCCTTTCGGAATGCCTCCGATACCCAGAGCGATGTCCAGACCCAGTGAACCGGTCGAAACCGCCTCGACATTATTAATCACGCTACCGTCACCCATACGCATGACAGAGCCCTTGCCGAACTGCTTTTCAATCTGTGTCAGTGCTGCAGATAGTGCCTTTTTGCGATTATCATCCATCTTGGTCATCCCCCTGGTGCGTTTAGAATCTGAAGAACTGCTTCAAATCCGTAAATAAGTACAGCGTTCTATTGATGTTCTATATTGTGGCATAGCATAGAACTCAATCCGTGAGTCCGTCAATCTTTTGTTAATCAGAATCTATTTTTTATTAGAACTTAACGGCCAGGTCTGAACCCTTCTGTAGCGTGGAACTTCACCATTACCGGTAGATTCAGTCAGTGAGAAACTTTCCAGCCGCCACCTGATGGGCCTGATCTCTTGCTCAGCGGTTAAACGCACCTTGCGCTGCAGGGTGACATGCGGCCTGTAGCGGCGTACTTCACGTTCAACACCACACCCTTCTGCTCCTTGCCATATCTGATCGACCAGCTGTAACAAACTGTCTGGCGTGGCACTCGGCTCTACCAGCAGAATACGTGCCCCCTTCCAGTAACCTACCCGGTCTACCAAGAGTTCAAATCCCTCCTGGGCAATCTGCTCGCCGACCTCTTCAAAACAGGATTTTTTGTCGCCAGGCTGGATACCAAGGAAAGCGAGTGTCATGTGCAGATCGAGTGGATGATGCGGTCGCGACAGCAGCTGCTTGTGGTTTTGTGACAGCGCAGCCAGCTGCTTGCGTACAGACTCATCCGGAAAGGCGGCAAAGAAGAGTCTGGATTTAGTCGAAGGCATGGCGAATCAATCCCTCAAGCGCATGTAGAACAGCCGTCTTTCTGATTGCATCACGATCTCCATCAAACTGCTCACGCGCAGTAAAGATTTTTTTCCCTGAAGCCCAGGCAAAACAGACGGTACCAACCGGCTTCTCTTCACTACCGCCACCCGGTCCGGCTATTCCACTGACAGCCACGGCGAGGTCAGCCGGACTATGCATCATCGCACCGGTTACCATCTCGGCGACCACGGCTTCGCTAACAGCGCCATTGGCCTCCAGCGTCGCGGCACTGACGCCGAGCATCTGCTGCTTGGCATTGTTAGTGTAAGTGACAAAACCCCTCTCGAACCATGCACTGGATCCGGTAATATCAGTACAGCTCTTTGCAATCCAGCCGCCGGTACAGGTCTCGGCAGTCACCAGCATGCGCTGCTGTGCCCTGAGTATTTCCGCCAGCTGCTCGACCAGCTGCGTGCATTTCAGTTCGAAATTATTCATGGGAACCATTATCCATAAAATGCACCGTTTATGGAATCGGTTACAATAACACCCTGTTTAATACCAGTAGTTGAAGAAAATGAGTCACGATCAAATCCTGTGCGAGAAGCACGCTTCGCCGATGAAAATTGAAGTACTCGGTGCCTATGACTGGCCAATCTGGAAAAAAGAGGTCTCCACTTTCCCGTGGACCTATGCTGAACAGGAGACCTGTTATTTCCTGCGCGGCAAGGCTATCGTCACACCTGAAGGTGGTGAACCGGTCGAGATGGGACGCGGTGATCTGGTGACTTTCCCGAAGGGCATGTCATGTACCTGGGAAATCCTCAAGGATGTTGAGAAGCATTACCAGCTGGGTTGAGAAGAGCGGCTGAATTATCAGTTCTACGCACCGAACAGTATACGCTGAATCCTCGCCTCGTATATCGATAGCGGATAGAAAGTCACTAAGGCTCCCGGCCCTCGCTGAGACAACTGCGCTGCACCTAGTGCGGTGAGGCTACCAATCTTCGGATAACCGCCAATCGTCTGTCGGTCTTTCATCAATACGATCGGTTGACCATCACCCGGTATCTGGATCGCACCGTAGCAGATACCTTCCGAGATGATGCCATCAAGTCCAGAATCGATTGCTTCGCCACTAAGTCGATAGCCCATGCGATCGATATTCTGTGTCACCTCGTAGCCTGAAGAGAAAAGCTTCTCAAGCTCTTCATCTGGGAATTGCTCAGCCTGGTAACCGGGAACCACACCCAGTGCCAGCTCTGCATCATAATCGGGTATTGCCCAGGGTGGCACAGTTG
>NZ_MPRK01000065.1 GCF_002021095.1 Solemya elarraichensis gill symbiont
CAGTGTCCTGCTAGAGCCTCGTCGATTGCGTTATCAACAACCTCGAAAACCATGTGATGTAAACCAGTACCATCATCCGTGTCACCGATATACATACCCGGACGCTTGCGGACAGCATCCAGACCCTTAAGTACTTTTATCGATGAAGAATTGTATTCACTCATTCATTAAACTCCTGATGTGGCTTCGAAGTATACCGTAAATCAGCAAGATACGCTCGCCTCACATAGGATACAACAGGCTACACTTGCTACCTTACAGATGCTGTCGCCCAGGTTCAGTTAACTTGCTCCCAAACTTCCATGTTCCACGTGAAACAATGTTGATGTGTATTCCTCAAGTTCCTTAATGGGGTGCACACTTGTAATGATTTTCTGAGCATTAACATCGTCAAGAAAGGCAACTAACGATTGTAAGTGTTTACTATCAAGTTCACTGGGTATGTCATCAATCAACAGAACAGGCCTTTTCTGTGTAACTGATGAGATGTAGACAACCTGTGCAACGATCAGGGCTATCGCCACTACCTTCTGTTGACCACGTGACAGGGTATCTTTGATACTGCGGTTGTTAATACTGATTTTCAGTTCACATCGATGTGGTCCAACTGATGTAAAACCACGTTCCTGGTCCAAAGAAAGCTTGTCATTCAGCGCCTCAGTCAATAGTAAGCATTTACTATCCCAACCAGGTGCATAGGCTAGCCGTACTTTCTTCTCCCCCATAAGCTGTTCAACAACGGTTTGGAACTGTTGATTGATCTTCTCGATAAATGAGTCACGCATCGATGTAATGATTGCAGCACTTTCTGTAAGTTGCTGATCCCAATGTCGTGCTGAATTGTCTCTCATCTTAAGTGCTGCATTTCTTTGCTTGAGAATTCTGTTATAGAGTTGGATCTGTTTCCAGTAACTGTGTTCCACGTGGAACAATCCCCAATCAAGAAATCGTCTTCGAATATCTGGAACGCCTTCGAGTAGTTGATGGCTGTTTGGCGTAATGGCAAATACAGGGAGATGTTCAGCAATATCGGACAATCTTGTGACGGGTTGTTGATTAAAGCGTGCCACAACCTGCGAACTGCTCTTTCTCATGCCGATGAGTTTGCTGTCTTCAGTTCTTGCGGTTATTTCAAAAAAAGGCTGCTGGCGTCTAATCTGGTGTCTAACATCGGACGATCTGAAAGAACGACCACGAGATAAAACATAAATAGCCTCAAGAATGCTTGTTTTACCTGCGCCATTGGGGCCGGTTATCTGGTTAAACCCTGGTGATAATTTCAGTTCAAAAGATTCAATATTTCTGAAATCTTTAATTGTCAGGATGTCGAGAGACATAATCTGGGAGCGAGGAAATAAAAGAGGCAGAGCGCCCCTTTTAAAGATTGCTATTAAATTCCTTTCTAGAGTCGCATTGGCATAACAACGTAGCGACTCTCCTCGGAACCTTCGGGCGTGACGATGCAAGAACTATTCGGATCAGTCAGCGTCATAACGACATTTTCAGTATCGATTACGCCCAGAACATCAAGCAGGTAGCCTACGTTAAAACCAATAGACATCTCCTCTTTGGAGTAATCGACAACAATCTCTTCCTCAGCCTGTTCCTGTTCCGGGTTATTTGCCGTGAGATGAATCAGGTTTTCAGAGAGCGAAAAGCGGATTCCACGATACTTTTCATTTGAGAGGATAGATGCTCTTTGCAGTACCTGTTTCATCAAGTCACGTTCTATTGTCAGTACCTTGTCGCCCTGGGGTGGAATAACACGTTCGTAGTCAGGAAAACGTCCATCAATCAGCTTGGATGTGAAAGTTGTAGAACCACGCACAAAACGAATATGGTTTTGACTTAATTCGACAGTAACTGGTGATTCACTGTCTGAGAGAAAGCGGTGCAGTTCGAGTGCCGCTTTTCTGGGCAGGATAATTTTTTTCTCTTCTTCGAATCCTGTCTCGACTTCTGCATCACTGAGTGCAAGTCGGTGTCCATCCGTTGCAACAGCACGTACACGATTGGCGCTGATCTCAATTAACATGCCATTGAGGTAGTAGCGCACATCTTGCTGGGCCATTGCAAAACCGGTCTTATCAATCAGGTGTTTAAGTTGTCGCTCCTGAATATCAAATTTTGTATCTGCTGCCGCAATTTCAATCGATGGGTATTCAGTTGCAGATAGCACACCCAGGGCATAGCGTCCGCGACCTGATCTGAGTGTGGCTCTGTCCTTGTTATCTATGCTCAGGGATATCTTTGACTCATCCGGTAAAGCTTTACAAATATCGAGCAGTTTTCTTGCAGGCAGCGTAAATTCAAACTCTTCATCACATCCGCAAAGGGTAACAGTACGCATCTCAACTTCGAGATCCGTTGCTGTGAGTGCCATCCGATCCTTTTGGCATTGAATCAGTACATTCGCGAGAATGGGAAGAGTTTGACGTCTTTCAACAACGCCGTTTATTTGAAGCAGTGGCTCCAAAAGTGATTCCCTGGATATCTTTATTTTCATTGCTCTTAATTATCCTTTAAAGAATATATAAGAAACTTATTGTTATTATTAAGGGCATGGGCACCTGTTGATAACAATAGTTCATTCTTTTTATTTCAAATACTTACGACTATTTATCGGCTCCTCAAGATGATGTTTTACCACCTTGAAATCATGTTCATGAATTGTGGATAACTTTCATGCACTGCTACACACAGCTTTATTACAGAAGTTATCCACAACTTAATGTGACAGGATTCTCAGGAGCGCCTGGTAATCCTCGTCAAATTTTGTATCGGTCTCACGCAACTCTGTCACCTTGCGCGTGGCATAAAGTACGGTCGTATGATCACGACCACCAAATCGCTCACCAATCTCCGGAAGGCTGTGATTGGTCAGTTCCTTGGCCAACGCCATCGCGATCTGCCGCGGGCGCGTGACAGTGCGTGTGCGCTTGGATGAGAGCATGTCTGAAGCACGTGTCTTGAAATATTCAGTGACAGTCTTCTGGATATTCTCTATCGATACCATCTTTGCTTGCGCAGCGATCATGTCACGCAACGCAACCTTGGCGAAATCTACACTCAATGACTGCCCTGTAAGGTGTGCATTTGCCATAATTCTGCGCAGTGCACCTTCGAGTTCACGTATGTTGGAACGTGCTTGTCCGCCGACAAAAAATGCGACGTCATCAGGCAGTTCAATATTAAAAAGTTTGAGAGACTTGCTTTTAAGAATCGCCACCCTTGTTTCAAGATCAGCGGGTTCGATAGCAACTGCCAGGCCCCAACCAAATCTCGATTTTAGACGCTCTTCGAGGCCGTTCACCTCTTTTGGGTACCGATCACTAGTTAATATAATCTGTTGCTGTGATTCAAACAGGGCGTTGAAGGTATGAAAAAACTCCTCTTGCGAACGCTCTTTGCCTGCAAAAAACTGAACATCGTCGATCAGTAGAGCATTGACAGTACGGTACTTCTGTTTGAACTGGTCAATCTTGTTGTGCTGCAGGGCACGCACCATTTCGGCAACAAAACCCTCAGAGTGCAGGTAGACAACCTTGGCTTGCGGGTTTTTGTTGATGATGAGGTTTCCTACGGCATGCATCAGGTGCGTTTTTCCCAGTCCAACACCACCGTAAATAAACAGGGGATTATAGACAGTACCGGGATTCTCTGCGATTTGTACTGATGCAGCTCTTGCCAGCTGATTCGATTTTCCCTCGACAAAGGTGTCGAAAGTAAAATTCGGATTCAGGTTGCTACTGAGACCGGTTGCAGCAGGCTTGCGAATAGAGAAAGGGTCGTTGCCAGATTTGGGCGCCGACTCCGGTGAGCCAGCAGGCTGGATCTGTGGAGCCTGATCGACACTACCAATTTCAAGGCGTATTTCGGGAGCACTGTCGTCCCAGACCTGGCTGGATAGCTCGGTCAAACGCGTCAGGTAGTTCTTCTGTACCCAGTCGAGGACAAAGGCGTTTGGTGCAAGCAGGCGCACGAGTCCATCCTCTTCAACACTTTGAAGTGGACGAATCCAGGTATTGTATTGCTGTACCGGTATTTCAGTTTCCAGCGTATGAAGACAGCGTTGCCAGTTACTCACCCTTGGTTCCGATTATTTGTCATGGTTATCGCTATTGTGTTTATGCATCACAGAAAGTGTGATGTTGGATTTTCTAAGTCTAACCCTCTTTATCAAAGTTATCCACAGGCACTTGAATATTGTTCGTAAAATAAAACACAGAATTCAATATTGATTGTTAAATCAATATCTTATTGTGTATGTGAGTAGTTACTATACAATCTTGTACTGCATTTTGAATTGGAATATCACTGTAGGCTATGCGGGTTAGCCATTTCAAAACTTAACTTAAACCGTGATTATGCTTTATTGCATTACAACCAGGTGCTGATATCGATAGTCATGCTTTGAAAATGGCGTAGCATCTCACTTGTTAATGGCACCCTTACTATAAGTGAGTGCTTACATAAGGTTTCTGCTATGGCAGGCAGCATGTTCTTGTCATGAGCTGAACAACAGTTTGTAAATTATCCCTGTTTTCGGCCTGCAGGGCCTCCAGAGATACGTCAATTCAGAGAATAATTCTATAGTGAGTAATTACTGACAAATGACTGTTTTTACAGCCTTTCAGATGAGATTATGATTGACAATCGGGGCACCAGCGCTTATTCTACGCGCCCTTTTTAAGATCCTTGGCCAAAGGTGTACAGACATGAAAAGAACTTTCCAACCAAGCCGCATCAAGCGCGCACGTACGCACGGTTTCCGTGCACGTATGGCAACTAAAGGTGGCCGCAAGGTTATCAATGCACGACGCGCAAAAGGTCGTGCTCGCCTGGCGGGCTAAGGGGCTCCTGATCAAGTCTGGATGAATAAGAGTCCATGACTTGGTCAGAGACTCCTTTTCATCCTCATTGACAATAAAGCCTTTCCGGCGAACGCAGCGTCTTCTCACTGCCGCCGACTACCAGCGGGTTTTTAAAAAACCACTACGTTCTGTCGACAACAGCTTCATGGTTTTGGCACGTAAGAATAATAGTGGTTGCGCTCGCCTCGGCCTCGCAATTGCTAAAAAGCAGTTGACGCGAGCTGTCGATCGTAACCGTGTCAAAAGAGTCGTACGAGAGAGCTTTCGTCAACAGGGTGAGCTT
This sequence comes from Solemya elarraichensis gill symbiont, assembly GCF_002021095.1. Classification (GTDB taxonomy): domain Bacteria; phylum Pseudomonadota; class Gammaproteobacteria; order Chromatiales; family Chromatiaceae. Next base: position 5,158 of record NZ_MPRK01000065.1, read on the forward strand.
CTGCAGGGATACGATTTTATCGTTCTCGCCAGAAGGGATACGCAACAGCATAATAATGATAAGCTCACCGCTTCTCTTGAGCGGCACTGGCGCAAATTAACGCAGCCTGCCTCCAATCAATCAGACAAGATAAATACGGATCACCAAAGATCATGATGGATTCAATGCGACCGATACTTTTCGTTGCCCTGGCATTTATTTGCCTGATGCTATACCAGGCATGGCAGGCAGACAACGGCCCCAAACCGGTAGAGACCAGCATGCCGGAAGCCGGAACCTCTACCGTGAGCGGTTCACCGGTTCCGGGTGCAACGACCACTACACCCGTAGAAGCTACCATGTCAGATATTCCTGTTCCTGCCGGTCCGGCAACGCAGGTTGAAGCAGGCACATCGATCGTTCGTGTAAAAACAGATGTGCTCGATATCGCGATCGACACACGTGGCGGAAGTATTGTTGATACAGCACTTCCTACATATCCGGTTTCACTCGATACGCCGGATAAGAAAGTACACCTGCTGACCAGGGATGAGAATCGCTACTTTGTTTCCCAGTCAGGCCTGATGGGCACAACACCGGAAACAGCACCCGGGCATGAAGCTGTCTACACAAGTGAGCAGGCTCTTTACGCACTGGGTAATGACGATGAAATCAAGGTCATTCTGAAATGGAGCGGCGCTGACGGCGTTTCGGTTAACAAGGTCTTTACTTTCAAGCGTGGCAGTTTTGCAATCGAGGTAGAACACCAGGTGACCAACGCCGGTTCTGCTTCCTGGGCCGCACGCGATTATCAGCAGATGATTCGCGCTGAGTATGAACAGAAGCAGTCAGCATTTATGTACACCTACATGGGTGGTGCTTATTACACGCCGGAAGACAAGTTCAGCAAGTTTGATTACGATGACATGAAAGACACTAATCTTTCCATCGATTCGCAGGCGGGCTGGTTTGCCATGCTGCAGCACTACTTTGTCGGCTCATGGGTTCCGGCAACAGATCAGCAGAATCATTTCTATAGCAAGGTTCTCGAGCGCAACCGTTTCATGCTTGGCAGTTACGGTCCCGCTGTAACAGTACAACCGGGAACAAACCACACGTTTGCATCCAATTTCTATATCGGACCCAAGTTGCAGAAGGAACTCGAGGCACTGAACCCGAATCTTGAACTCGTACGTGACTATGGCTGGCTGGCAGTTATCGCCAAGCCGATGTACTGGGTACTGCAAAAGATTAATGATTATGTCGGAAACTGGGGCTGGTCAATTATCATTTTCACGATCCTGCTGAAACTGGTTTTTTACAAGCTCTCTGAAACCAGCTACAAGTCGATGGCAAGGATGCGCAAATTTACACCGCGTATCCAGGCGCTCAAGGATCGTTACGGCGATGACAAGCAGCGTCTGCAAGCGGCGATGATGGAGATCTATAAAAAAGAGAAGATCAATCCAATGGGCGGCTGTCTGCCAATGCTGGTACAGATTCCGTTCTTTATCGCTCTCTACTGGGTCCTGCTGGAGTCGGTCGAACTGCGCCAGGCGCCCTGGATCTTCTGGATCAAGGATCTTTCACTTCAGGATCCTTTCTACGTTCTGCCTGCAGTCATGGGTATATCAATGTTCATTCAGCAGAAGCTGAATCCGGCACCGCCTGATCCAATGCAGGCGAAGATCATGCAGATGTTGCCGATCGTGTTTACCATCTTCTTCATCTTCTTCCCCGCGGGACTGGTTCTCTACTGGGTGATGAACAACATTCTGTCGATCTCGCAGCAATACGTGATTACCAAGAGCATCGAAGCGAAAGACTAGGCATCACAACACAAGAATCCGTCTACTGCGCTGTTTGTCATCGCAGTAGGCGGATTTTTTTATGCGGCCTGAAAAACTGATTGAGCCTGTCAATGAAGCACCCTTTAATCAAGCGCCGAACCGGTTTGAAACCAGCTTTAACAGATTGCATCAAGATCACCATGGTTGATTATTTCCCCTCTATGGCCCAGATTCATAAGGAGACGATCATCATCATGGAGCAAGCATGGCTAACTGGCAGACAGCAACAATCCTCGACAGGAAAGTATGGAATGACGGGCTATTCAGCCTGACTTTTGACATTGAGCTGGAGCCGTTCAAAGCAGGCCAGTTCATCAAGGTTGGTTTGCAGGTTGGTGATGAACGTATCGAGCGCCCCTATTCACTGGTCAACAGTGAAGACCAGCCATATGCCGAGATACTCTTCAATGAGATCGAAGGCGGTCCCCTGACAAGCAGGCTGGCGCAGCTGGATAAAGGTGAGCAGTTGCTGGCAACCACTGATGCGCATGGCTTCCTGGTTCTTGACGAGGTCCCGGATATCCCCCACCTGTGGATGATCGCAACGGGGACAGGTATTGGCCCATTCATTTCCATGCTCAACTCAGCCCAAAGTCAACGCTTTGAACGCATTGTCATCATTCACGGCGCCACGCATGAAAAGAGCCTTGCTTACCGGAGCCAGCTTGAGGGGCTGGAACATATCGACCAGCGCATCACTTACCTGCCGGTTATCAGCAGGGAGAAAACCGATGGGCAAATGGAGGGACGCATCACGGATAACCTCTCATCGGGAGAAGTTGAAAAACGTGCAAACCTGGAACTGAATGCGGAAAAGAGCCATGTGCTTTTGTGTGGCAACATCGACATGATCCGCGATGTGCAGGCGTTGCTTGCGGAACGTGACATGAAAAAGCACAAACGTTTCGAACCAGGGCATATCTCGATGGCGTAACAATTGCAAATGCACTCCTTGGCGGACTGCCAGAACCGAGAAAAGCGGTTTACCGTCGCTTCAGGGATGATGAGGGCGAACCGATCGATGAAGGTATCGTTATCTATTTTCCTGCCCCGGCTTCATTTACCGGTGAAGAGGTGCTGGAGCTGCAGGGTCACGGTAGCCCGGTGATTATGGATATGCTGCTTGAGAGACTGGTTGGGCTTGGCGCACGTCTCGCGCGTCCGGGCGAATTTTCCGAGCGAGCCTTTCTGAATGACAGGCTCGACCTTGCACAGGCGGAAGCAATTGCCGATCTCATAGACGCCGGTTCACAGACAGCAGCACGCATGGCGGGTCGTTCCCTGCAGGGTGTTTTTTCACAGGAGATCGATGCGCTTGTCGACAAGCTGATTCATCTGCGCGTTTATGTCGAAGCAGCAATCGATTTTCCCGAAGAGGAGATCGACTTTCTCTCGGACGGTAAGGTCGAGGCTGATCTGAATGGCATTCTTACCCACATCGACAAGGTGCAGAAGAGCGCAAAAACAGGCGTGTTGTTACGTGATGGGATGCAGCTTGTGATTGCCGGCCGTCCCAATGCAGGAAAATCGAGCCTGCTGAATGCATTGTGTGGACGCCAGAGTGCGATTGTTACTGATATTCCCGGCACCACGCGAGACCTGCTACGTGAACAGATACAGCTCGACGGCATGCCGATACATCTGGTTGATACCGCCGGTCTGCGTGACAGCGAGTGCGTCGTTGAACAGGAAGGAATCCGGCGCGCACGCGAGGAGATCGACCGCGCCGACATGATCTTGTGGGTCTATGATGCTGCAAGCGGTATAGAGCAGGACAGCACAGACCTTGCCTCTCTGCCAGCATCAATACCTGTTACCTGCGTATGTAACAAAATCGATCAGAGCGGTATTGAAGCGGGGCTGGATGAGTTAGGTGAGCGGGTCACTGTACGCCTCTCGGCCAAGTCGGGAGATGGCATTGATCAACTGCGTGAGTTGCTGCAGAAATCCATGGATTATGCGGGCGAAGAGTCGGGAGAATTTATTGCCCGTCGCCGCCATCTCGATGCTTTGCGGCGAGCAAGGAATTCCAGCGCGAATGCACATCACATATTGACCGAAAGCCGCGGTGGAGAGCTGGTTGCAGAAGAGTTGCGCCAGGCACAGAATGCACTTTCCGAAATAACCGGCACCTTTACTTCAGATGAGTTGCTTGGAGAGATTTTCTCCAGCTTCTGTATCGGAAAATAGAGAATCACCAGGCACATGGCCTTGCTGCAAGCTGACACGATCCCCCTGTCACTCTATATTCATATGCCATGGTGTGTACGCAAGTGTCCCTACTGTGATTTCAACTCGCATGCTGCCGGCAATATCGAGGAAGAGGCGTATATTGATGCCCTGTTGCAGGATTTTGACGGTGAGCTTGAGTTACCCGGTGTGCGTAACAGGGGGATAACCAGCATCTTCATCGGCGGCGGTACGCCGAGCCTCTTCTCGGCAGATGCCATAAAACGACTCTTGTCAGGGATTGCACAAAGAGCGGTATGCGGGGCAGCAGAGGTTACCCTGGAAGCGAACCCGGGAAGTGCCGACAGTAGTAAATTTGCAGGTTATCGTGAAGCTGGCGTCAACCGTCTCTCTATTGGAATACAGAGTTTTGACGATGCGAAACTGGCAGTGTTAGGACGAATACATAACCGTGAAACTGCCATGCAGGCAATAGAGAAGGCAAGAATCGCCGGTTTCGACAACCTTAATCTAGACCTGATGTATGGATTACCGGAACAATCTGAAGACGAGGCGATGCTTGACCTTCAGCAGGCTATCTCGTTTCAGCCCGAGCATCTCTCCTGGTACCAGTTGACCCTTGAACCGAATACACCATTTCACCATTCGCCACCAGCGGGCCTTGCAGATAATGACCAGCTGGCCGATCTCTCCGCAAGGGGTATTGAGCAACTGCAGCAGGCCGGTTACAGCCAGTACGAGGTTTCAGCCTATGCTCAACCAGGCAAAGCCTGTCGGCATAACCTCAACTACTGGCAGTTTGGCGATTATCTTGGTATTGGTGCAGGTGCTCACGCGAAGATAACACTAAAAGATGGCACGATTGTCAGGCGGCACAAGCAGCGTCATCCGCAGCGTTACCTGGCCTCTGTAACAGCCGCTGACGCACTCTCATCAAGCCGCGTGCTGACGGAAGACGATCTGCGCCTGGAATTCATGATGAGTGCATTGCGCCTGAATGCCGGGTTCAGGCAACAGGATTATGAACTGAGAACCGGCCTTGCCTTCTCATCAATCGAAGAGACGCTGGGTGAACAGGTGAAAAAGGGCTTGCTGGAGAGAAGCGGCGATTCATGGCGCGCATCAGAAAGTGGTCGCCTGCACCTCGACAGCCTGCTACTCGATTTTTCATAACCAGGAAAATGCTGCTGACATCCTAATAGTGGTATTATTCAAGGCTGTTAAATACGATTTTTCAGGATATTCGCGGAACCATATGATCGAATTGGATTCCAATTACCTGATGTAAAGAGTCGAAAAATATACCAGGAGAAGTAATGAACAAACGATTTCTAGTCGCAGCAGCGGCACTGCTGATGAGCACCACGATGGTAACAGCGCATGAGCAAGCGGCAAAGCCGGCGACGGAAGCAGCTGCAGCAGCCCCCGCAGCTCAACAGGCCCCAAAACGAAAGCCTTCCACCAATCCGGAAAATGGAAAGAAGTATGGCGACTGGCTCAAGGAGTGCGAGTTCTTTGTTGAAGCAGACAAAGACGTCGAAATTTGCCAACTCGTACAGCCCCTGGTCGATGAGAAAAGCAAGAAAGTCTTGCTAAAGACAGTAATCGGTTATGTGCCGAACCAGAAAGAGGCTGTTCTTGCCGTCTTCCTGCCGCTTGGTATCTTCCTGCCGCCGGGCGTTCAGATGCGAGTTGATGGTCAGGGCAAGGTCGCCATTATTCCGGTCAATATCTGTCTTCCCGCAGGCTGCCAGGCAGGCTCTGACCTTGATGCCGAATTTACCGGGCGCCTCAAGAATGGCAACAAGCTCCTCATGGTATTTGCGAACCATGCTGGTAAGCCCGTCACAGTGGAGTTGTCATTGAAAGGTATGACAGCCGGACTGGACAGCTTTAAAAAGTAAATTGTCTGTTGCCGGGCAGGCATCATCAGCCGGCCCGGTTCCAATTCTCACTCACCCATAACAGTGACAGACAGCTTGCGCTGGTGTCCCCTGTGCCGGTGTTCCCACAAGTAGATTCCCGGCCAGGTACCAAGATCCAGAGAGCCATTTGTAACCGGCATGGTGAGATCCATCTTGGTCAGGATAGATCGAATGTGTGCGGGCATGTCATCCACACCCTCGTCAATATGTTCAAACAGGGGATCCCCATCTGGCACAAGCCGACTGAAAAAACGCTCAAGGTCAGAGCGTACATCAGGGTCTGCATTCTCGCATAGCATCAGTGAAGCACTGGTGTGATAGATAAAGAGGTGACACACGCCGACAGTGATATTGGACGATCTAACTCAGTGAGTTGACCTCTCGGGTAATATCAATCGTCCCGCGTCCTTGTGTCTGCAAACTGAACTGTTGCTGAAAAATCATATGGGTTTCATCTCGCTCTGCGCAGGGTTACACTCGGTTACCATTATGGTACCCGTAAACAATTGATCCAAACAAATGCAAGCTCTCGATAAACAACCTGTCACAACTCTCAAGGGCGTTGGCCCAAGAAGTGCAGAACGGCTTGCATCCATTGGCATAGAAACAGTGGAAGATGTTCTCTTTCATTTGCCGCTTCGCTACCAGGACAGAACCCGCGTAACACCGATCGGCAGCGGACGACATGGTGATCACCTGGTGATTAATGCGCGTGTCGACAAGGCGCAAGTTCACTATGGGCGCAGACGTTCATTGCTGGTCCAGGTGAGTGATGGCACCGGCAGGATGCTGCTGCGCTTTTTCCATTTTTCCAACAGTCAGAAAAACGGTTTTTCAAAGGGCGTGCGTATCAGCTGTTTTGGTGAAGTGCGGCGAGGCCCGAACTCACTCGAACTGATTCATCCGGAGTACCGCTTACTTTCTGAGGATCACGAATTCGAAGTCGAGGAGAGCCTGACCCCGATTTATGCGACAACTGAAGGCATGCAACAGCAGAGCTGGCGTGACCTGACTGACAAGGCACTCGCTTTAATGGATGCCGGCGGAGCCCTGCGTGAATTGCTGCCAGAGTCTTTGCTGCCGGCAACAACAGCTATTTCGCTTGCCGATGCGATACACACCCTGCACCGCCCACCGCCGCATACGGCTGTCAGGCAGATTGAGGCCGGAGAGCATCCGGCACAACAACGTTTGGTGTGCGAGGAGTTGATCGGACACCAGCTGAGCCTGCTGAAGCTGCGTCAGCAACAGAAATCACAAAATTCCTTCCGTATCAGCCATGCCGGAAAACTGGCTGCCGGTCTCTACCATCAGATTCCGTTTCAGTTAACTTCTGCCCAGCAAAGGGTACTGCAGGAGATCGACACTGACCTGCAACAGAAACACCCGATGCAGAGGCTGATACAAGGTGATGTTGGTTCGGGCAAAACCATCGTTGCGGCATTCGCTGCGCTGCAGGCGATTGAGGCGGGTTACCAGGTTGCGGTGATGGCACCAACCGAGCTGCTTGCCGAACAGCATCGCAAGAACTTTGAAACCTGGCTACAGCCACTTGGCATACAACAGGCGTGGTTGACGAGCCGCCTGAAAGGCAAGAAGCGCGAGGCGGTGTTGGAACAGGTCATTTCAGGTGAAGCACAAATTGTTATTGGCACTCACGCACTGTTCCAGAAAGATGTCATATTCAAGAGGCTGGCACTGGTAATTGTTGATGAACAGCACCGTTTCGGCGTGCATCAGCGTCTTGCTCTCAGGGAAAAAGGCAACAGCGGTGGCAAAGTACCACACCAGCTCATCATGACGGCCACACCGATTCCGAGAACGCTTGCTATGACTGCCTACGCTGATCTCGACCTGTCGGTGATCGATGAACTGCCACCAGGAAGAAGCCCGGTTAAAACCGTCCTCGTATCTGACCAGCGGCGAGACGAGATTATTGACCGGGTTGCACTGGCTTGCAGTCGTGGACGCCAGGCGTACTGGGTTTGCACCTTGATCGAGGAGTCCGAATCCCTGCAAGCACAGGCAGCGGAAGAGACTGCCAACCAGCTCAGTGAGGAGCTTGAAGGTATTCGTGTCGGTTTGGTTCATGGCCGTCTCAAGGCTGAACAGAAGGAGCTTGTCATGTCAGCATTCAAGGCTGGCGAGATCGATCTGCTTGTTGCAACAACTGTCATCGAGGTTGGAGTCGATGTGCCTAATGCGAGCCTGATGATTATCGAAAATCCGGAACGCCTCGGGCTTGCCCAGCTGCACCAGCTGCGCGGACGCGTCGGCCGCGGTGAGCAGCAGAGCCATTGTGCGCTCTTGTATAAGTCGCCTCTCGGTGAAACCGCAAAACAGCGTCTTGCCGTGATGCGTGATACTACAGATGGTTTCGAAATTGCACGCAAGGACCTCGAGATCCGAGGTCCAGGCGAGGTGTTGGGAACCCGTCAGACAGGCGAAATGGAATTCCGGGTTGCAGATGTCGTCAGGGATCAGAAACTATTACCGCAGGTACAGCAGATGGCCCAGCAAATACTCGACAAGCATCCGCAAGCGGCCGAGGCACTGATAGCGCGTTGGGTAGGGCATCGCGAGAAATATGGCGCGGTCTAGGTGTCTGTTGCTCTTCGCAGATGCAACAGATTAATGCAGTGTAGAGCGGCTGCTCTTGACCAGTTCGTACGCCTGCTTGATCTGGTGGGTCTTTTCGGTGGCTATACGCATCATCTCTTCGGGCAGTCCCTTGGAGACCAGTTTATCAGGATGATGCTGGCTCAGCAGTCGGCGATAGGCTTTTTTTACCTCGCTGTCAGTCGCTGATTTGTCCACACCCAGAATCTTGTACGCATCTGGGAGTTGAAGAGAACCCGTTGCTTTTCTTTCCTTCCTGCCGTGACCTTGCCGTCCATGCTGCTGTTCGAATCCCCCCATTGCCTGGGTCATGTAGACGATTGCTCGATAATCCATTTCGGAAATACCGAGCATGCGACAGCTGTTCAACAGAACCTGCTCTTCCGTGGTATGCAGCACACCATCCTCGAATGCAGCCTGTACCTGAATCTCGATAAAGACGCGCATCAGGTTGCGGCGCCGTCCCAACTGCTGTTTTAGCTGCTGCAGGATTTCGTCCGGGTGGAAGCTTGCTTTCTTGCCTTCATTAAAGAGCCAGATAGCAGCCTGCCGCTGTTCACTGCTGAGCGACATATTCTGCATCACGCGCTCGGCGTAGGCGATCTCCTCTTTCGAGACACGGCCATCAGCCTTGGCCAGGTAACCCAGCATCGAGAAGGTTGCAGTGAAAAAAGCCGTTTGCGCGAGTTCGTTAGATGTATCCGCACTGGCACCCTGGCGCTGATCAAAGTCGAGGTTAACGCCCTTATCGAGCTGGTGACCGAGAGCTGCACCAAACAGTGCGCCAAGTGGGCCACCAAGCATAAAACCGAAACCGCCACCGAGTAGCTTTCCCCACCAGCTCATCGTGGATCCTCATCGTCGTATTCATCGGCGCGCCGTGCATCGCCCCTGACCTTATCAGCCGGGTAACGCGCCTCGTTAATGGCGATTTGGCGCTCGGTAGCCTCAACCAGGTTGATATCGAGACGTTCGGCGCAACGCACCAGGAAAATCAGGATGTCAGCCATCTCCATGGCGACTTCCTCGTGCTTGTCTGCATCGAGCTGATAGCTCTGCTCCTCGCTAAGCCACTGGAAGTGTTCGACCAGTTCGGCAGCTTCTGCGATCAGTGCCATGGAGAGATTTTTGGGTGAGTGAAACTGTTCCCAGTCGCGTTCCTGCGCAAAGGCTTTGAGGCGCTCATTGAGCAGATCAAGAGAATCACCCATGATCAGTTATTGCTGAGTCGCTGGCGTGCCCGTTCGACGGCTGCAAGTACCTGTTTTGGAGCAGTGCCGCCGATGTGATCACGTGCCTGTACAGACCCTTCAAGGGTCTGTACAGAAAAGACCTCATCATCGATAATGTCAGAGAATGCCTGCAGTTCGGCAAGTGAGAGATCGGAGAGGTCACACTCCTTTTCAACGCATAGTGCCACGGCCTTGCCGACAATTTCGTGTGCATCGCGGAAAGCAACGCCCTTGACGACCAGGTAGTCGGCGAGATCGGTTGCGGTAGCGAAACCCTTCATCGCGGCGTCGCGCATATTGTCAGCACGGCACTGGATCGCGGGAATCATGTCGGCAAACACCTTGAGGCTGCCCTTCAGGTTATCAACCGTATCGAAGAGGGGTTCTTTGTCCTCCTGGTTGTCCTTGTTATAGGCCAACGGCTGTCCTTTCATCAGGGTAAGCAGTGCCATCAGGTGCCCGAAGATGCGCCCGCTCTTGCCACGTACGAGTTCGGGAACGTCAGGATTTTTCTTCTGCGGCATGATGGATGAACCCGTGCAGAAGGCATCAGAGAGAGTAACAAAGGCGAACTGCGCCGACGACCAGATAATCAGCTCTTCAGAGAAACGAGACAGGTGCATCATCAGGATGCTGGCTGCGGCGGTAAATTCAATCGCAAAATCGCGATCGGAAACGGCATCGAGAGAATTCTCTGCAGGCGCATCAAAACCGAGCAGTTCAGCAGTGTGGTGGCGATCAATTGGATAAGTTGTGCCAGCCAGTGCGGCGGCACCCAGCGGCATGATGTTCATGCGTGCGCGGCAGTCAGCAAGACGTCCGGCATCACGCTGCAGCATCTCGAACCAGGCCATCATGTGGTGACCGAAAGTGACAGGCTGTGCCGTCTGCAAGTGGGTAAAGCCCGGCAGGATGGTCGCCGCCTCGCGTTCGGCAACTAGCAGCAGGGCTTCCTGTAGTCGTTTGATTTCAGCAAGCACCAGATCAATTTCGTCACGCATGTAGAGGCGAATATCGGTTGCCACCTGGTCGTTGCGCGAACGTCCGGTGTGGAGTTTTTTACCCGCGATGCCGATCGCTTCGGTCAGCGCGGCCTCGACATTCATGTGTACATCCTCGAGGGCTATAGACCATTCGAAACTACCGGCCTCGATGTTGGCA
>NZ_MPRK01000066.1 GCF_002021095.1 Solemya elarraichensis gill symbiont
ATGCCCCTGGTTTCCCTTGTGGGCGGTCGGCATCAATGCTCGCAGTAGTGTTTTCTCCCTGTTCCAGTCGAGTCGACGGGCACTGAGAATCTGGCTGGCATAGAGTTTTGCAGGCACATTAAGCGAATCAAACCAGATTTCACCACAGCAGCCAGGACCGTCGCCGCTAAAGAGCCCCTGCTTCAAACCGATACAAGTGGCCGTGGCATCCGCATGCACAGCACAATCCATGGCAACGCCGCTGTCTGCATTGAGACCCGAGGGAATATCAATCGCAAGCACCGGGGCTCGCATTGAATTGAGCTGTGCAATACATTCGGCCCAGCGCCCCTCTACTTGCCTGTCGAGCCCGGTACCGAGCAAGGCATCGACGATCACGCCGTGATCCCTGTCGACATCCAGTGATGCAATTATGTCGATATCCAGCTTTTCACACGCCCTGGCGTTGATCAGCGCATCGCCTTGCAAGCGTGTCTCATCAACCATCGGCAGCAGCCGGACCGTGAAGCCTGCCTCATGTGCCAGGCGTGCCACCACGTAACCGTCACCACCATTATTACCGCCACCACAAAGCACAGTGACAGTTTTTCTGTCCGGCCATCTCTTACACAATAGTTCAAACGCAAAACTTCCTGCGCGCTCCATCAACTGCAGTGACGGAATCGAAAACTGTTCGATTGCAAGGCGATCGAGTTCACGCACCTGCGCTGCACGATAGAGTGCATAAGGGAGCTGATCTTTTTGCGGCAGTCTTCTCATTTCTGTCATCTGATCTTTCAACTGGTGTAATGCAAGGGTTAAACGGATAATGGATAACTTCAATAATAACCCAGCAGACGCCATTTGATGACTGAATCATCAACAGCACTTCATCAGGTCGCCTGCGACATCAAGTCGTGGGCCAGCGAACTCGGCTTTCAGCAGTGCGGTATAACGGATACTGACCTGACGCTTGCCGAGTCGCGTCTGCACGCCTGGCTCGGACATGGCTACCAGGGTGACATGGAGTACATGTCACGGCATGGTGTAAAACGCTCGCGGCCGGCGGAGTTGGAACCAGGCACCCTGCGGGTAGTTTCCGTACGCATGAACTACCTGCCCGACACGCAGGAGGATCTGCTCGCGCTGACGCAGGAACCGGCGCAGGCATTTCTCTCACGTTATGCGCTCGGACGTGACTATCACAAGCTGCTGCGCAAACGCCTGCAGCAACTGGCAGACAGGATCACATCAGCACATGGCAAATTCGGCTATCGCGTCTTCGTCGACTCGGCGCCTGTACTCGAGAAACCAATTGCGGAAAAAGCGGGGCTTGGATGGATCGGCAAGCACAGCAACCTTATCAGCAGGGATGCGGGGTCATGGTTTTTTCTCGGTGAACTCTATGTCGACTTGCCGTTGCCAATTGATGAACCGTCAGAGGAACATTGCGGTAGCTGCAGTGCCTGCATTGATATCTGCCCCACGCAGGCAATCGTCGAACCCTTCGTGGTTGATGCGCGCCGCTGCATCTCCTACCTGACCATAGAACTGCACGATGCTATTCCGCTTGCACTGCGCAAACAAATCGGCAATCGCATTTACGGCTGTGATGACTGCCAGGCGGTGTGTCCGTGGAATCGCTTCTCACAAAATGGTGCAGAAGAGGACTTTCTGCCACGTCACGAACTTGACCAGACGACCCTGCTCGAATTATTCAGCTGGGATGAAGAGACTTTTCTTAATCGCACAGAAGGCTCGGCGATCCGGCGTATCGGCTACCAGCGTTGGCAACGCAATCTTGCCGTGGCACTTGGAAATTCCAAAGGCGGAACTGAGGTGATCAGCAGCCTGCAGCATGCACTTACAGATGCATCACCTATGGTCAAAGAACATATCGCGTGGGCGCTTTCGAATCTCTGTAGCGATTAATTCTTACTATTGTCGTCGTCCACACTCATTGGTTCGAGATTGAAGAAATGCTCGCGGTAGTGCTTGAGTTCGGCAATAGAGTCGCGAATATCATCCATCGCCAGGTGCTTGGCCTGTTTGCTTAAACCCTTAAGTGCATCAGGCTTCCAGCGCCTGGCAAGCTCCTTGACGGCACTGACATCGAGATTGCGATAGTGAAACCAGGCTTCCAGCCTCGGCATCTCACGGGCCATGAAACGCCTGTCCTGGCAAATACTGTTGCCGCACATGGGTGATGCACCCTCGGCCACGTATTGTTCAAGGAAAGCAAGTGTCTCGCGTTCCGCTGCAGCTGCGTCATGCTTGCTTTCACGCACACGGTCAACCAGGCCGGATTCACCATGGGTGCGGGTGTTCCAATCGTCCATCGCATCCAGCACCTTGTCCGGTTGGTGGATGGCAATCACGGGGCCCTCGGCAACCACCTCCAGCTGTTGATCGGTGACAATAGTTGCGATCTCGATGATGGTGTCATTGCGCGTGTCCAGGCCAGTCATTTCGAGGTCGATCCAGATCAGGCGAGTGTGCTCTTCAGCCATGTAATTCAGTTCCGCTAGAGGTATTGGTAAAGAGTGCCATTTTTGACTCGTGAAATCAAAGAGTCAATGATGCACGTCCCTTCAGGCATTTCCACATGGATGGAGGTGTCACCTGTAACTGGTTTCGACTAAACTGTGACTATATTTCCAGATTGGATTCACAAAATGAAAAAACTGCTACTTGCAGGCATGGCGCTACTGACAGCAGGTGCTGCACAAGCCCAGAATGCGGAAGAGCTGGTACAACGCGACTGCTCCAGGTGCCACGGCACAGAAATCTATACACGTGCCGAGCGCAGAGTTGGAAACATCAATGCCCTTGAGGCACAAGTCAGGCGTTGCGATGCCAATCTTGGTACACGCTGGTTCGACGAGGATATTCATGCTGTTGTCAAATATCTCAACAACAACCACTACAAATTCAAGTAAGCGCTTATGGCCCGGCGTCTGAGCAAGCAGCAGGCTGCACGCATCGCAAAACGCCAGCAACAACAGAGAGAGTCTGCCGGCAGCGAATCTGCTGCTGATAACAATGAGAGCATCGGCGAGGCACAGCAAGGCACTGTCATCATTCGCCATGGCAAGCAGGTGGTCATAGCAGATAACGAACAACAAATGACACCCTGCCAGATTCGGCAGAATATCGGCCAGATCGTTTGTGGCGACAATGTTGTCTGGCATCGCATCGATGAACATCACGGCATTGTCTCGGCACTCGAGGAGCGCCACTCAGCACTGGCGCGCCCTGACTACAGCGGCCGTGACAAACCTATTGCCGCAAACATCACCCAGCTTGTCGTCGTCATCGCTCCACAGCCTGAGCCAACCGGCTACCTTATCGACCAGTACCTGGTAACAGCCGAGTTAATCGGTGTCAGGGCGGTGATACTTCTCAACAAGTGTGACTTACTCGACGACAGTGACTCATCTCGCAGGCTCGAACAGCGACTCGATGACTACCGGGGAATCGGTTATGAGACTATCGCTATCAGCGCCAAGCAGCAGATCGGACTAGAACAGCTGGAACAGCTGTTTGCCGATGAAACCAGTATCCTTGTGGGGCAATCTGGCGTCGGCAAGTCATCCCTGATCAATCGCCTGATTCCTGACCAGGAGATTCAGACAGGTGCAATCTCCGAGGCAACCGGGCTGGGGCGTCATACCACTTCGACAACGACTCTCTACAGGCTGCCAACGGGTGGACGCATCATCGATTCGCCTGGCGTGCGCAGTTTTCGCCTCACCATCAACAGTCGTGAACAGCTGGGATCCGGATTCAGGGAGTTCGCCACCCTGCTGGGGCATTGTCGTTTCTCCAACTGCAGTCACTCGCACGAACCTGACTGCGCGCTGATTGAAGCACGGGATACCGGTAAGATTCCGGCCTGGCGCCTGGAGCATTTTCAACAGTTAGCGGATACCCTCAAGAGCGGGCGATCTTAAGCGGTTTTAACAGTAATAGACACAACTCTACTGATCATCCGATTCTGATATCTCTTCCGCCTTACCCAGCTTGATTGCATTCTGAAGAACTGACTTGTTGAAGAACACTGTCTCTTTGGTGGTGATATTCCGAGTTTCCCACCTATCACCCGCATCAGAAATAATCTCAATTGCCATACCGGAAATCATCATCTTCTTACCAATCATTTCATCCATAATTGATCCTCACTGTCACTCGAAAACACCCGGTTTACCCAACACTCTTCAATGCTAAATCCTTCATCATGAATATCGCTGCATAACAGGGATATGTTATTTTACTTTCTATATTGAAAGAAGGAGTATTCGGATGAACTACTGGCTGATGAAGTCGGAACCTGATGTCTTTGGTATCGATCACCTGATCGCCATGCCGAAAAAGACCGAACACTGGGATGGCGTGAGAAACTACCAGGCGCGCAATATGATGCGTGATGACATGAAAAAAGGCGATCTCGTCTTCTTTTATCACTCCAACTGCAAGGAGCCGGGTATTGTCGGCATCATGACGGTTGTAAAAGAGGGCTATCCTGACCACACGGCATTCGATGCCGAAGAGAAATACTACGACCCCAAGAGTGATCCGGATAACCCGCGCTGGTACATGGTCGATATCAAGCACAAGCGTCGGCTCAAGCGCAACATTACACTAGAGGAGTTGAAAACCTTCGCAGATACCGAGCTCAAGGATTGTCCACTAGTCAGGCGTGGTAACCGCCTGTCGATCATGCCCCTGAGCGAAGCACAGTGGGATTTCATCCTGTCACTGGAGTGAAGAGAGTTTAACTCTACTTTTTCGGACCAGGCTTGATCGAATCGATTGAGACCACGTCTGCAGTGCGCTTCTCATCAGTGAAATAGGGTTTTTCTACGCCAGCACCCGCCTCATCGGCAAGCTCCCGTTCGCGCGCCGCAATCATCCCCAGGCAGCTACGCACCTGGTCAATGGTCATATCTGACAGGGGATGCTTCATGTCCCTGTGTTCAGGCGTGGTGTCCTTGATAATACTGGCCAGCACCTTGCGCATGGTCATGAGGATTTGACGCTCTTTGCTCGAAATGTCGTTCATTTTTTCAGTCGAAACCTGTTGATATACTTTAATATGCAAAGAATACCCCTGTCGAGAGGTGAAAAAAAGCCTGACCGCCAGCGGTTTATTGGTGAGCTGGAGCTTACAGGACTGCTGAATATACCCGCACACAGCAATATCCTGCATAACCAGCAACAGACAATCAAATCGGAGAGCTTGCCCATGGATTCATCACTCATTATCACGGCTGCCATCATCCTTATCCCGTTAATCGTTGGATACACGATTTACGCTGGCCTGATCCGTAAGAAGAACATGGTTCTGGAGGCGCTCTCGGGTATCGATGTGCAGTTCCAGAAACGTGCCGACCTGGTTCCCAACATGCTCAAGGCTGCAAAGAAATACATGGAGCATGAGAAAGAGCTGTTCAGTGAGATTGTTGAACTGAGAAATTCAGCCAACGCCGGCTATGACAAGTCTGATCCGCAACAAGTCGGCAAGCATATTGAAGCTGAAAACCAGCTCAAGTCGAAGATTGATGCGCTGAAAATTACCGTGGAGAACTACCCTGAACTGAAATCGGACGCCACCATGCTTGATGCAATGGACTCTATGGAAAACGTCGAGCACAACCTCAGTGCAGCCAGGCGCTTCTACAATTCTGCAGTTGGTGATCTCAATAATGCAGTCGAAATTTTTCCCAGCAGCCTCTTTGCCGACTGGCTGAACATCCACCAGATGCCCTTCTTCGAGGCAGAGGAGTCTGCGAGGAAGGCGATCGACGCTTCAGACTATTTGTAATTGAATAGGCGTGTAGTGATGAGCGGCTCTGAACAAAGCGGGACGCCAGAACTCGACCCTGAGATTTTCCGCGATGCCGGAAAATTTGAATTGGAATCCATCGAGGTTCTGGCCGGCTATAAAAAGAAGAAGTCCACCATTCTGATTATCGGCCTGCCGATACTTGCTGTTGTTGCCCTGTTTGCACTCAGGAATCTCGACAACCTCCTGCTCCCGATGATACTAGGATTTCCCGGTGTTGCAGCAATAGGATTCTTTCTCGCTCTTGCACACAAACCGGCCAGTGAGTTTAAAAACAGGATAAAGGCTGAATTTGGAAATCGTGTGCTTGGCCACTACGGTGAAAACATGAAACTCCAGACACAGGGTATCAGTGAAAGCGAGTTTCGCTATGCCGTGGAAGATATCGCCCCAAATTACGACAGGTACAGATCGGAAGACCTGATCACCGGTGTTATCAAGGGAACCGATTTCAGATTCTATGAGGTAGAACTCAAGGAAGAGAGGAAACGTACCGATTCGAAGGGACATACGACAACCACATATGTCACGGTGTTCAAAGGTTTTATCGTCTCTATACATCTCAACCGACAGTACAGGGGCTCTATCCGCATCTCTGCTGATTCTGCATTAAACAGGTGGTTTAGCAAGGATCATGTACGTCTTGAAAGCACGGAGTTTGAGAAGCTCTTTGATGTACATGCTGATGACCAAATCAGTTCCAGAACCATTCTTACACCGCTTTTCATGGAAAAGCTGACAGAGCTGGCTCTTAGCCCGGCGTTTTCAACCAACAGACAGAAAGGCTTATTTGGTCTGGGTGGTAATTCAAAGCGATCGGCAATCCAGGCGACGATCAAGAACGACTACATCAACCTGATGATTCACAGCAACGGGAACAAGTTTGAAGTAGATGACGATGGCAAGCAGGTTCATCTGAAAAAATTCGCCATGGCGATTCAAGAAGATATGAAAGCGATCACCCACTGCATTGAGGGCCTCAAGTTGGAGCAGACCTGATCAAATACTAACGCTACGGCTATTCTCAAAGAGAGGAACGTACTCCGTCAGGAGTGGAGCATTAACTCCCTGTTATTGCGTATTCAACGGCTTTTTCCGCATGTATGGCAGTTGTATCCAACAACCTGACATCCGTATCAACCTGATTGACTAACATCCCGATTTCAGTACACCCGAGAATGACCGCCTCCGCTCCCTGGTCAGACAGGGCACTGATGATGCGCAAATACTCCACCTTGGAGTCAGCCTCAGTCTCCCCCAGACAAAGTTCCTGGTAAATCACTCTATGAACGATTTCCCTGTCAGCCCTGTTTGGCACCAATACCTCAAGACCATAGTTATTCTTCAGCCTTCCTTTATAAAATTCCTGTTCCATTGTGAAGGCTGTACCCAGCAGTCCAACTGTTTTAATGCCTTCGTTAACCAGGACATCTGCGGTTGCGTCAGCGATGTGGAGCAGAGGAATCTGAACTGCAGCCTCAATCTCCGGGGCAATCTTGTGCATGGTGTTTGTGCAAATAAGTAGAAAATCGGCTCCTGCAGACTGAACATTTTTTGCCGCCTCAATCAGGATATCTGTTGTCCCCTCCCAGTCTCCTGCTTGCTGCAGTTTCTCAATCGGTTCGAAATCAACACTATACATAACGATTTCTGCTGAATGCAGGCCGCCAAGAGCATTTCTGACACCCTCGTTAATTTTCTTGTAATAGCCGAGAGTACTTTCCCAACTCATACCGCCAAGTAAACCGATTGTTTTCAATGTTTGGCACCGCTGAGGTTGAGACCAATAACACCTGCAATGATTAGAAAGATACTGAATACCTTCAAGGTAGATAGCGGCTCCTTGAAGTACAGAATACCAACAGCAGCAATGAGCGCAGTACCAACACCGGCCCACACTGCATAGGCAACACTGACATCAATTTTTTTCAGTGCCAGGGTAAGCACTGCAAAGGACGCTGCGTAAAAAACAAAAATCAGGATTGATGGTACTAGCGTCGTAAAGCCATCAGACAATTTCATGGAGACCGTTCCGGATACTTCCAGAACAATTGCTCCTGCTAATGCCAACCATGGGTTCATCAATTGTGTTCCTTTGTCGTTTCAGGCATCACATTTGGGATTATGAACAGTTTTTACTCCGACCCCAAACTACCATCATCTCCAAACCAACGCTTGAGTGTTTCTCTGGCTTTGGCAGCATGCTCTTCTTTGATATGTGCAGAGACTGTAGCTGCCGCAGCAGCTAATGCTCCAAGGTCATCCACATATCCGCCAGGCAAGAGATCCGGAACTGCATCAACAGGAAGGATGAAATAGGCAAGAGCACCCGTGATCACTGCCTTTGCCCAGGCCGGGGTATCAGAATCCAGCGTTGCGTAATAGAGCTTTAATGCCAATTCAATGACTTCACGACCAGCCATGATCGCGTATTTCTTAATCTTCGACCAGCAAGCGTGTCTTTGATCTCGTGATGTAAAACGGGACATCCAAGTCGCCCTTTTACACTCGATCTTCGACAGCCTTTATTGCCCCGGACGCCCTGCG
>NZ_MPRK01000067.1 GCF_002021095.1 Solemya elarraichensis gill symbiont
GATTGAAAGCAGTCTGCATCAACAGCAGCGTCGCCTCGTACTACTCGCAAAGGGCCAACTGCAACGCGCTGATTCACGCCTTGCAGGCCTTCGACAGAGGCTTTTACTACAGGCGCCCGGGCGACGACTGGAACAGGCCAGGGAACAACTGGAGCGGCAGCAGACCCTGCTGCATAAGGGCATTAGCCGCCAACTCGCCTTGCTGCGGCAACGCTTTGTTTCAGCTGCCACGCCCCTGCACCTGCTGAGCCCGCTGGCCACCCTGGATCGCGGCTACGCAATTGCGTTCGATAAACAACACCTGGCTGTGCGTGACGCAGCCACGCTTTCCAAAAACGACCTGCTCAATCTGAAGTTCGCATCCGGTGAGGCAGAATGCCGTGTGGAAAAGGTTAAAACCGGCAAAAACTGACCCGCTGTAATTTCCCATCAAACTTGAAAGGAAATTAAAACTGGACGAACGGGCATAAATTCGTCACAATAATTACCAAGTGTTTTAATAGGTTTTATCTTTTGGAGTAAGAACGATGAGTGTAGAAATTCCTGAGCGCGATGGCGACGGTTACCTGAGAAGTATGGCTGACTGGACACCAGAGATTGGACGTGCAATGGCAGAGGCCGATGGTTTCGATATTGACGACGATAAATGGGACCAGATCATGAAGGCCCGTGAATACTACGATGACGAGAACGTGGTTCCGGCAATCCGTATCTTTGCCAAGCACATCGGTGTCGACAAGAAAATCCTCTTCAAGCAGTGGACAACCGGCCCAATGAAGCCAATCACCAAGTATGGTGGCCTGCCCAAGCCGACTGGCTGCGTCTGATTCCAGCTACAGTTTGCATGAAAAAGCCGGCTGCAGAGCCGGCTTTTTTATTCACTTAATAATTGTATCGAAAACCGACAAAACCCGGACTAACCGATCAAGTCATCCAGTGATGTATCCAGCGCTTCCCGCACTCCTTCGCGTGCTGTCTGGATCAAGGGCGTGACCCTCGCACCAATCGCCTCGTCGTGAAAAGTCTCGTCTGTTGCCGGTAATGGCATGTCTGTTTTCTTCATCAGGTCATACAGCGTCCGCTGGCGCAGATCCTGCTGCAGTACCCATGTCCTTCTCTCTGTGCGGGTGATCAGCTTCGCCTTGTCGAGCATGCCGATCAGTTTCTCCATCGACAGCCGTCCGATACCCGTTGTTCCCGACTGCACAATCTTGTCAGGTGCGACGTCTCCACCTGCCTGCTGTGCACAGTGAAAAATCGACAAAAGTTGGAGTAGTTGCGGTAATCCGGCCCTCACCCTGTTTTCGGCAGTTCCGGAATGGCGAAACAGTTCGAGGCTGTGGGTAAATTCCGCTCCGAGCAGAAAAATAATCCATGTGAGATAGAGCCACACGAGAAAAATCGGGATCACTGCAAGCGCACCGTATATCGCCTCGTAACTCGGGAAAGATGTCACGTAGACTGCAAAAGCACGTTTTGCCACTTCAAACAGCAGTGCAGCAAGCAGGCCTCCGGCCAGTGCATCCAACACAGGCACCCTGCGATTTGGAATCACCAGGTACATCAATGTAAAGGCAAGTGCCGAGGTGGCAACCGGTGCGACTGCAATCAGGTGGTCCCCTATTCCAAGCGTCTGATCTGCCTCAACCAGCAACGGCAGGGAAATCAGGTAGGAGGTTGCAGCAAAACTTGAGACAACCAGAATCGGTCCCAGCGACAGCAGTGCCCAGTAGGTTAGGAACTGCATGAGAGGACGGCGCTTGGCATGCGTCTCCCAGATTGCATTCAGGGCGAGATCGATGTTGCGCATCATCAGGAAGGCAACCAGTATGAGCACGACAAAACTGGTACCGGTAAGCCGGGCAGCGTTACTGACAAAGCGGTTCAGATAAATCTGAACCTGCTCACCTGAGGCGGGAACAAAATTATTAAAGACAAAGTCTTGCACGACTTCACTCATGCGCTCTGCAACAGGGAAAGCTGCCAGAACTGCAAGTGCCACGGTCATCAGCGGTACCAGCGAAAGCAGGGTTGTATAGGTAAGTGTTGCGGCTCTTTCGATACCGCGATGCTCACAGAAACCGGTGCGCAGTAGCTGCAGAAACTTTAACAGGCCAGCTCCGAATTTGCCTGCAATCATGGTCATTAACCGTTCAGGGGAATCCCGCTATTGAGCTCGTGAGGATACTGCCCCCCAAGGTCGGCCAGGGCTTCAATGTCGAGCAGCTTGACCTGCTTCCTGTTAACCTCGAGCAACCCCTGCTCCTGGAAACGGGAAAAAGTTCGGCTCACTGTTTCGACGGCAAGACCAAGAAAACTGGCTATTTCAGTTCGTGACATGCTGAGGTTGAACTCCAGCGCCGACAGGCTGCGTGACTTGTAGCGCGACGAGAGTGACAACAGGAAAGAGGCGAGACGCTCCTCGGCCGAGTGGCTGGCAAGGATTGCAACCATCTCACAGTCGTTGTGGACCTCCTTGCTGAGGAGACACATGAGCTGGTGTTGCAGGCTTGGTATTTCTGACGTCAGGTTCTGCAGCTGACTGAAAGGAACCTCACACGCAGAGGTGGTTTCCAGCACCGCTACACTACATGAGTAGACGCGGTTGTGTATGGCATCGAGACCGATCAGCTCACCCGGAAGGTAGAAACCGACAATGCACTCTTCGCCATGCTTATTGATGTAGTAGGATTTTACCGAACCGGATGTGATGACATAAATACCCTTGAACTTGTCACCCTGCCTGAAGAGATGGTCGCCTTTGTGAAATGGCGTGTTGCGATGGACAATCGAATCGAGTTTTTCCGTCTCGGCTTCCGACATGCCAACTGGCAGACAAAGTGGTGTTAAACCACAACTCTGGCACCTTAGCTGATCTTTCAGTGTGGTACTGAGCTTTGATTCCCTACTTTTTATTTTGCCCTGCTTTACGTCAGCCATGAATCACCCAAGTTGTATATACAGATTACAGCGTGAGGCTCCGGTTCAGCTATTTGGAAAAAGTTCCCGGAGTATCAAAATACTGATGAAAGAATCGCACCTTATTTGACTTAGGTCAATAAGTATTCCGGTATATTCCATCAGAATTGCTCGCGAACTCCTAATTCATTATATTAAGAGCCTCGTTTCCAAATTTTTCCAGGGGAAATTGTGTTATGACTGAAACAACGTACAACTATAAAGTGGTGCGGCAATTTGCCATCATGACCGTCGTGTGGGGTATCGTCGGCATGCTGGTAGGTGTCATTATCGCTGCACAGCTGGCCTTTCCGACACTGACTGAGGTGCTTCCAGAAGTGCTTCAGCCATACCTGCAATACGGTCGACTGCGCCCGCTTCATACTAATGCTGTTATCTTTGCCTTTGGCGGATCAGCTCTCTTTGCCACCTCTTACTACGTAGTACAACGCACCTGTCAGACACGTCTGTTTGCCAGTGGCCTGGCCGGTTTCACCTTCTGGGGCTGGAACCTGATCATCGTACTGGCAGCTGTTTCACTTCCCCTGGGCCTCACCAGTGGTAAGGAATACGCTGAACTCGAATGGCCAATCGATCTGATGATCGCGGTTGTGTGGGTCTCCTATGCACTCGTCTTCTTCGGCACCATCCTGAAGCGTAAGGTCAAGCACATCTATGTAGCTAACTGGTTCTTCGGCGCATTCATCCTGACGGTTGCAGTACTGCACATTGTCAACAGCGCTGCAATTCCGGTTATCTCTGGCCCCCTGGTCAAATCATACAGCTTCTACCCTGGAGCGATCGATGCCATGGTTCAGTGGTGGTATGGCCATAACGCGGTAGGCTTCTTCCTGACAGCAGGCTTCCTCGGCATAATGTACTACTTCGTACCGAAGCAGGCTGGCCGTCCGGTCTTCTCATACCGTCTCTCAGTTGTGCATTTCTGGGCACTGGTTTCCACCTACATGTGGGCTGGTCCTCACCACCTGCACTACACCGCTCTGCCTGACTGGACACAGTCTGTCGGCATGGTCTTCTCGCTGATTCTGCTTGCACCTTCATGGGGCGGCATGATCAACGGAATCATGACCCTATCAGGCGCATGGCACAAGCTGCGTACTGATCCGGTTCTCAAGTTCCTGATCGTTTCTCTCTCCTTCTACGGTATGTCTACCTTCGAAGGCCCGATGATGTCTATCAAGACCGTTAACGCACTCTCTCACTACACTGACTGGACTGTTGGACACGTTCACTCCGGCGCACTCGGCTGGGTTGCAATGGTCTCTATCGGTGCTCTCTACGGCCTGATTCCGAAGCTCTTCGGTCGTGAAGGCATGTTCTCCCAGGCACTGGTTGAACTGCACTTCTGGATCGCAACCATCGGCGTGGTTCTTTACATCGCTGCGATGTGGATTGCCGGAGTCATGCAAGGTCTGATGTGGCGTGCTGTTAACAGCGACGGAACACTCACTTACTCTTTCATCGAGTCTGTCGAGCGTACCTATCCTTTCTACAACGTTCGTCTGCTTGGCGGTGTCATGTTCCTGTTCGGAATGCTGCTGATGGCTTACAACGTCTGGAGAACTGTTTCCAACGCTCAACCCGCTCAGGATGTTATTCCTGAAGCTGCGCACTAACAGAGGAGGATATATCAATGTCTCATGAACGCGTAGAAACTAATATCGGGTTGATGGCGATCCTGATCATCCTGGTGATCAGTGTCGGCGGACTGGTGGAAATTGTTCCACTCTTCTTCCTGAAAGATACAACCACACCTGTTGAAGGTGTAACCAAGTACAGCGCACTGCGTCTCGAAGGTCGCGATGTCTATGTCCGTGAAGGCTGCTACAACTGCCACTCACAGATGATTCGTCCTTTCCGTGCAGAGACCGAGCGCTACGGCCATTACTCTGTCGCCGGTGAGTCTGTCTATGACCACCCGTTCCAGTGGGGTTCAAAGCGTACCGGTCCTGACCTGGCACGTGTTGGCGAACGCTACAGTGACGACTGGCATGCAGCACACCTCAACAATCCGCGTGACGTTGTACCAGAGTCCAACATGCCTTCGTTCCCATGGCTGTTCAGCACCGAACTTGATGGCGCCAATACCGCCAAGAAGATGGCTGCTCTGAACATCGCAGTTGGCGCTACCTGCCCAACATGTGACCTTTATTCTGATGCTGACATGGATGCGGCACAGGGCGAGGTTGCCGGAAAAACAGAAGCCGATGCACTTATTGCCTACCTTCAGGGTCTGGGCACTGCGATCAAGAGGTGATCATCATGGATATTAATGATTTTCGCTCTTGGCACACGGTGGTGATGCTGGCTATCTTTATCGGGATTATCGTATGGGCGTACAGTAAAAAACGCACCCATGCATTCGATGAAGCGGCTCACCTGCCCTTTGAAGATGACGCAACACATTCGGCAACCCTGAAAAAGGAGGATATCCAATGAGCAGTTTCTGGAGCAACTGGATCATCATACTCACAGTAGGCAACATCCTTGCCTGTATCTGGCTCATCTGGTGGACCATGCGCAAGCGTGCAGGCGAAGCCGAAAGCGGTGATGTCACAGGTCACACCTGGGACGAGGACCTGCAGGAGTACAACAACCCGCTGCCACGCTGGTGGCTGTGGATGTTCTGGATCACCATCATCTTTGCTGGTGGATACCTCGCATACTTCCCGGGCCTGGGTCTCTTCCAGGGTGCTGGTCACTGGAGCTCAACCGGCCAGTATGAAAGCGAAATGCAAACAGCAACCGAGAAGTACGATCCGATCTTCAAGAAGTACGCGGCGATCGGTATCGACGACCTGGCAAGCAAGTCGGAGAATGAAGAGGCGCTGGCCATGGGCAAGCGCATGTATCTCTCCTACTGCTCGCAGTGCCACGGCTCAACGGCAACCGGTGCAACCGGCTACCCGAACCTGGCAGACAACGACTGGCTCTGGGGTGGTTCTCCTGAAAAGATCAAGGAGACAATCCTTAATGGTCGCAGAGGTGTCATGATTCCTCACAAGGGTCGTGTAGATGAGGCGCAACTAGCTCAGCTGACTGACTACGTCTTCAGCCTCAGTGGTCGTGAAGGCATCGACGCCGCTTCTGCTGAAGCAGGCAAGGGTCAATTTCTGGCACTGGGTTGTGTTGGCTGCCATGGCATGGACGGCAAGGGCAATCAGGCTCTTGGTGCTCCTAACCTGACCGATAATGTCTGGCTCTATGGAGGCAGTGCGGGAGTTGTACAGAAGACTATTCTTGAGGGTCGCCAGGGCGTTATGCCAGCGCATCAGGAGTTTCTTGGCGATGACAAGTCACACCTGATTGCTGCTTACATCTATAGCCTTTCAAACTAAGTCATATGGACCTCGCCGGGCTGTTTCAGCCCGGCTTTTTTTTCGCCTGAAAAAAATGGTAGACTCGACCCATGAATACATCACCTCAGCAAAAAAATCCGGATCAGGACCTACCGGTTATACAACGGATCGTATCCATCATGTGGCCGTCCTTCCTCACCGCGTCACTCGCAACGGTACTCTTCTTCGTGCTGTTTGATCCCGGCGACCTGGCGATGATCTCTGGCGTCGATGTCACTCGTACCGGCGGCTATACAATCGGTTTCTTCTTTTTCTGGTTTATTACCTCGCTCGGCTGTGCTCTGACCTGCTACTTCAGAACGCCCTGTCCGCCGAGAATTGTCAATGACGAACAGGCTCCAGATCAGTAAAATAGATCGATTCATCACAACCCGTCGTTGAACACAACTCAACTGGTGCCATGACAACCAAATCGAAAGACCAGAGCCAGGAACCGATCCAGGACGAACTCTACAAAAAACGCGAGAAAATCTACCCTCGCGAGGTACACGGTATATTTGCGCTGTTGCGCAACCTCACCATGGTTACCCTGCTCGGTCTCTACTATGGGTTGCCGTGGATCAACTGGGACAATCACCAGTCAATCCTCTTCGACCTGCCCGAGCGCAAGTTCTATATTTTCGGCTCCACTTTCTGGCCACAGGACTTTTTCCTGCTGACGATTCTGCTGATCATCGCTGCCGTTGCGCTGTTCTTCTTTACGACACTGGCCGGACGCCTGTGGTGCGGCTACGCATGCCCGCAGACAGTCTGGACAGAGATCTTTCTCTGGTTTGAGCGCAAGATCGAAGGCTCGCGCCAGAAGCAGATAAAACTCGACAAGGCACCCATGAGTGCCGGAAAGGTTGGCATCAAGGTATTCAAACACTTTGTCCTGATCACATTCTCCCTGTGGACCGGCCTGACCTTTGTCGGTTATTTCACACCGATTACTGAGCTTTCACAGTCAGTCGTCAACATGACACTCGGTCCGTGGGAGACCTTCTGGATCATTTTTTACGGCTTTGCCACCTATGGCAACGCAGGCTGGATGCGCGAGCAGGTGTGTATCTATATGTGCCCCTATGCGCGTTTCCAGAGCGCCATGTTCGACCATGACACCCTGATCATCTCGTATGACGAAAAGCGTGGTAATCCGCGTGGTGCAAGAAAACGCGGTGCCTCGTCAGTCGAAGCCGGACTCGGAGACTGCATCGACTGCAAACTCTGTATCCAGGTATGCCCGGTCGGCATCGATATTCGCGAAGGATTGCAGTACCAGTGCATCGGCTGTGCCGCCTGTATTGATGTATGCGATGACGTCATGGAAAAGATGAGCTACCCCAAGGGGCTCATCAAGTACACCACTGAAAATGCCCTCTTCGGTAAGACCACAAAGATATTGCGTCCGCGTATCATTTTTTACATTGCTCTGCTGCTCGCGCTGACTGCAGGATTAATCTACGGAGTCGCATCGCGCGTACCTGTGGAAGTCAACATCATCCGTGACCGTAATACCCTCTATAACGAGACAACCCAAGGGCTGATTGAAAACGTCTACACGCTCAAGTTGATCAACATGAGCAATATGGATCAGGAGTTTGATATCAGCGTAACCGGTATCGAAGACATGCAGATTATCGGCAAGTATGAAGGTATCAATGTTGCATCAGGCGGCGTCAAGGATGTGCCAGTACGGATTCATGCGGATCCCATTAAGCTGAAAAGCCGTAGTAGCAAGGTATACTTTTATGTCGAAGCACGCGACGATGAAGAGATACACACCACTGAACATGGCCGTTTCCTTGGCCCACTTATAAAGTGACGATAAATTAATGACACAAGAAACGGTTAAACCCTGGTACCGCCAATTCTGGCCCTGGTTCATTATCTCGATCCCGGCCGGAACTGTGGTTGCAGCATTCATAACCATCTATATTGCAGTCGATGGTGCCGACCCCCTGGTGACGGACGATTACTACAAGGAAGGCCTG
>NZ_MPRK01000068.1 GCF_002021095.1 Solemya elarraichensis gill symbiont
AGACGGACGTGGTGAAGGTCGTGGCCGTGGTCGTGGCAAAGGTCGCGGAAGCTTCAACTTCAGCATGGACGCAGACGCTGATGCCGATTCTGAATTCGACGGCGATACCAACAACAGCTACTACGGTCGCGGTTACAACAACATGGACAACCGTTACTACGGTCGTAACGGCTACGGTTACGCTCCTGTTGCTGCTCCAGTTGCTCCTCAGGCGCCTGTCGCTCCTGAAGCTGCCAAGTAATTAATACAGTTTAATCACTGTAGTTCTTACGAAGAGAATGCCATCACCGAAAGGTGGTGGCATTTTTTTGTGCATCATACTGAAATAAATCTGGGTAGATGAAGAAACTGTTTTCGAGCTCAAACGGTGATTTCTTTAACTCCATCCGGGGTAACAGAAAGTGCCATACCCTGATCTGAATGCCATTCACCAAGCACAATACGCTCGCAGGGTTTAGCATTGATTTCGAATTGGTGTCTTGCCTGCCTGTGAGTATGCCCATGGATCAGACGAGTAACACCATGCTTGTTCATCACGCTTTCAACAGCTGACTGGTTAACGTCCATAATGTCACCCGGCAGTAGTGAGGTGGCCTCGCCGCTTTGCTTGCGGTAATCTGCCGCGATTGCTTTGCGCTTTTCCAGCTTTCGTGCCAGAAAGTCACTGGCGAAGGCATCGCTTCTGAGAAATTTACGTGCTTCTAGATAGCCGGTGTCATCTGTACACAGGGTGTCACCGTGCATCAGCAGTGTCTTTGTCCCGAATAGATCAACAACCATCTCCTCCGGAATCAGTTGGGTGCCAGTATGTCTGCAGAAATCATCGCCGAGTAAAAAATCCCGGTTGCCGTGCTGAATCAGTACATCGGTTCCTGATGATGTCAGTAGCCCGAGCTGAACACGGATATCCTGGTAGGGTGTTTCGTTGTTGTCATCGCCGATCCAGGCATCGAAGAGATCGCCAAGGATAAAAATGGCGTCTGCCTTACGTGCCCGGTTGTTGAGGAAATTCAGAAAACGCTGCACCGTCGCCGGGTACTCCGGCGACAGGTGCAGATCCGAGATGAAGAGTATCTCGTTGGTTTGTGACTCATGCGTCGACAACTTCTGCCTTCTCGATCACGATGGGATCGACTGGTACGTCAGAGTGGCCGGCAGTAACACCGGTAGCAACGCCCTTCATTTTTTCGACCACATCCATGCCATCAACGACCTTGCCGAATACACAGTAGCCCCAGCCATCCTGCCCAGGATAGTCGAGGAAACCGTTGTTGGAAACATTAATAAAGAACTGCGAGGTAGCAGAGTGAGGGTCCATGGTGCGTGCCATGGCAATGGTGCCTGCTTCGTTCTTGAGTCCGTTCTTGGCTTCGTTTTCGATTGGCGGATTGGTTCCTTTCTGCGTCATATCTGCTTCGAAACCGCCACCCTGGATCATGAAGTTGTTAATGACGCGGTGGAAAATGGTGCCATCAAAGAAACCCGAGGTGACATAGTCGAGAAAGTTCTTGCTGCTGATCGGTGCTTTTTCTTCATCCAGTTCAATGGTGATGTCACCGAGTGTTGTTGTCAGTTTAATCATTTCTGTTCCTGTGCTTATATAATTAGTTAATGCGTTTGATTGTGATGATCTCGACCTGTTCAAGCGGTGCATCCGATGAAAATGGTCCGCCCTTGCCAGTTTTTGTCATGGCAATCTGGTCAACAATATGGAGACCGTCGGTTACTTTTCCAAATACTGCGTAACCAGCACTTCTGCTGCTCTTGTCGAGGAAGGTGCTATCACGATGGTTGATAAAGAACTGTGCGGTGGCCGAGTCCGGGTTGTTTGTACGTGCCATGGCAATGGTGCCGCGTTTGTTCGAGAGGCCGTTGTTCGCCTCGTTTTTGATCGGATCGTTGGTCTTTTTCTTTTGGTAATCCTTGCTGAATCCGCCGCCCTGAACCATGAAATCCTTGATCACACGGTGAAAAATGGTGCCATTGTAAAAACCGGCGTCAACATATTCGAGAAAGTTTTTCACCGTGATTGGCGCTTTCTCCTGGTTCAATTCGAGGGTGATGTTACCTGAGCTGGTCTCCAATATGACAGTGACCGGATTGGCAGGTGCCTGATCCTGTGACTGGTCCTGAGCCTGGTCTGTTGCCTGCTGGCTACAGGCCGTGATGGAAACAAGACCAATGAGCAAAAACGAGCGTAGAAAAGCGTACATCGTGACTCCATGAATATGCGGAAAAAAGGAAATGATACAGACGAAATGAGAAAAGCGGAAATGAATCCAGTAAACTAGGCCCCTGAAATTAATATAGTCATAGCAGAAAGAGAATCCAATGCTTCGGATCTACAACGATCTCACCGGAAAAAAAGAGGAATTTCAACCAATTGAGCCGGGCAAGGTGCGCATGTACGTGTGCGGCATGACGGTTTACGACCTCTGTCACCTCGGCCATGCACGTGTCATGGTGGTTTTTGATGTCGTTTACCGCTATCTGGAAGCGATTGGTTATGACGTCACCTATATTCGAAACATCACGGATATTGATGACAAAATCATCAATCGCGCCAATGAGAAGGGCATCCCCTTTATCGAACTGACCGAGAATTTTATTGCCGAGATGCATCACGATTCTGACGCGCTCGCGATTTTGCCACCCGATTCTGAACCTAAGGCGACCGAGCACATGGACGAAATTCTCGCCATGATCAAGCGCCTGATCAGTAACGGCCACGCCTACGCAGCCGACAACGGCGATGTCTACTATGACGTGCGCAGTTTCCCCGAATACGGCAAGCTCTCAGGCAAGTCGATCGATGATCTTGAGTCGGGAGCGCGTGTCGAACCCGGTGATGCCAAGCGTGATCCGCTCGATTTTGCCCTGTGGAAAACAGCCAAGCCCGATGAGCCTGCATGGGATTCACCATGGGGTCGTGGTCGTCCCGGCTGGCATATTGAGTGTTCGGCAATGTCGACATGTGCATTGGGCGATACCTTTGATATTCATGGCGGTGGTGCCGATCTGACATTCCCGCATCACGAGAACGAGATCGCCCAGTCGGAAGGCGCAACCGGCCATCCCTTCGTCAACTACTGGATGCATAACGGCTTTGTCCGTATCAATGACGAGAAGATGTCCAAGTCGCTTGGTAACTTCTTTACCGTGCGTGAGATTCTCGAGCGCTATCAACCGGAAGAGATTCGCTACTTCATCCTCACCAGCCAGTATCGCAGCCCACTCAACTATGATGATGAGCATCTCGATAATGCGCGCGGTGCACTGGGGCGTTTCTACACAGCCCTGCGCGGTCTTGATCTTGATGGCGTCGCACCTGCAGGTGGTGATGTTTTCGTCGAGAACTTCCATGCAGCGATGAATGACGATTTCAATACACCGGTTGCACTTGCTGCCATGTTTGACCTGACACGCGAACTCAATCGTGCGCGCAAGGAAGATGAGGCAGCAGCGGCAGGACTTGCGGCGCAGCTGAAACAGCTTGGTGCGTTGCTTGGTATTCTGCAGCTGGATCCGGAAACTTACCTGAAAGGTGGCGACAGCGTAGGTGGTCTGGCCGATGATGAAATCGACAGCCTGATTCAGCAGCGTCTTGATGCGCGTGCAGACAAGAACTGGGCAGAGGCAGATCGTATCCGTGACTTGCTGCAGGAGCAGGGCATCGTTCTCGAGGACGGCGCCGGCGGAACCACCTGGAGAAGAGGCTAATCTAATGATCCAGCGGCATAAAACAGTTGCGGTCAATGTCGGCGGTGTACTCGTCGGTGGAGACAACCCGGTTGCAGTGCAGTCGATGACCAATACGGCAACTGAAGATATCAAGGCGACAATTGAGCAAACCGCACAACTGGCGCAGGCCGGTTCCGAGCTGGTTCGAATTACTGTAAATACAGAAGAAGCTGCCGCTGCCGTTCCGCACATTCGTGACGGTCTCGACAAGCTGGGTGTTTCTGTTCCACTGGTTGGCGATTTTCATTTCAATGGCCATCGCCTGCTGAATGATTACCCTGCATGTTCCGAGGCACTTGCCAAGTATCGTATCAATCCCGGCAATGTCGGCAGTGGCGAGAAGAAAGATCAGCAGTTTGCCGACATGATCGAAACCGCCAGCCGTTTCGACAAGCCGGTTCGTATCGGTATTAACTGGGGCAGTCTCGACAAGCAGCTGGTTGTGCGCATGATGGACGAGAATGCAAAACTGCCTGAACCGAAAGAGACCGAAGAGGTGATTCGCGACATCATGGTGGTCTCTGCACTTGAGAACGCCAGGCGTGCAGAAGAGCTTGGCCTGTCTGCCGACAAGATCATCATCTCCTGCAAAATGAGCGGCGTGCAGGACCTGGTTGGAGTCTACCAGCGTCTTGCCGAACAGTGTAATTATGCTTTGCATCTTGGCCTGACAGAAGCGGGCATGGGTTCGAAAGGTATTGTCTCTTCGACAGCAGCATTGTCTATCCTGTTACAGCAAGGAATAGGCGACACCATTCGTGTTTCACTGACACCTGAACCCGGTCAGTCACGCACCACCGAGGTTACCGTGTGCCAGCAGATTCTGCAGTCACTTGGTCTGCGTTCCTTTATGCCGCAGGTGATTGCATGCCCGGGTTGCGGACGCACTACCAGTACCTATTTCCAGGAACTGGCCAAGGAGATCGAGGATTACCTGAAGCAGCAGATGCCCGTGTGGCGCACGCAATATCATGGCGTCGAGGAGATGGATGTCGCTGTCATGGGCTGCATCGTTAATGGCCCGGGCGAATCCAAGCATGCCAATATTGGTATCAGCTTACCGGGCACGGGTGAAAGCCCGGCTGCACCTGTGTTTGTCGACGGTAAAAAATTCAAAACGCTGAAGGGCGAGGGGATTGCTGCCGAATTCAAGCAGATTCTCGATAGCTATGTGCAGGACCACTACGCCACAAGATAATGCCGGCCAGTTTTCCGCCTCTCATTGGTGATCAGCCGAAAGTTCTGATCCTTGGTTCAATGCCCGGCATCAAGTCACTGCAGGAGCAGCAGTACTACGCCCATCCGCGTAATGCCTTCTGGCACATCATGGGCGAACTCTTCGGTGCCGGTTTTAACCTTCCATACAATCAACGCCTCGAGATTCTCAAGCAACACCATATCGCTCTGTGGGACGTACTCGGTTATTGCGAACGCGAGGGCAGCCTCGACAGTTCAATCGAGTCAGGCAGCGAGGTACCAAATGCAATTCCCGAACTGCTGCAAGAGCATCACGGCATCAGGCGTGTGCTGCTCAATGGTGGCAAGGCTGCCAGCGCCTTTCGCAAACATATTCTACCGTCTCTGCCTGCAACTCATGACTACAGAATTGTACAGATGCCGTCGACAAGTCCCGCTCATGCGAGGATGTCTCAAGCTGAGAAGCTTGCGGTCTGGAGAGAGGCCTTGCTGAAATAGTGTTGTTTGAGGTATATCGCGTATTCCCGGATGCCGGCTCAAGGCCGGCATGACGAATTTCACTACAGAAATATCATAATCCCCCGGAAAATGGCTGATTTTTTATACCCAAATTCCGCTATGCTTTGTTCATAAACAAGGTGGATGGAACATGATGAAAAAAATAATCACACTTTTTATTCTGCTGGCATCACCCCTGCTGTTTGCGGCCGGTGAAACGGCACAGCTTGATACCGGACTTGTGAATCCCGGTTATCACGACAAGCCAGCCTGGTTCAAAGAGTCCTTTCTCGATATTGGTGAAGATATCGAGGAGGCGACAGATGAAGGCAAGCGAGTGTTGCTCTATTTCTACCAGGATGGTTGTCCCTACTGCGCCAAGTTGTTGCATGACAACTTCGGTAACCGTGACATCTCCAACAAGACTCAGGAGCACTTCGATGTCATCGCCATTAATATGTGGGGCGATCGTGAAGTCTCCGGTCTTGATGGAGAGGCAACAACTGAAAAAGCATTTTCGCAGTCATTGAAAGTGCAGTTCACGCCAACACTGCTGTTTCTCGATGAGGGTGGCAAGGTGCTGGTGCGTCTCAACGGTTACCTGCATCCGCATCAGTTCGATGTTGTCCTCGATTACGTAGCACAGCGTAAAGAGGGCGAGATGTCGGTGCGCGATTATGTCGCCTCAGTCAATCCACAGGCAGCAAGTGGCAAACTGCATATGGAGCCCGGCTTTATTCAGTCGCCAGTTAGCCTGGCTGCTCTGGATAAGGGCAAGCCGGTGCTGTTACTGCTTGAACAGAAAACCTGCGCTGCCTGTGATGAGTTGCACCAGGATATTCTGCAACGCGAGGCAGTGCGCAACTCCCTTGAGCAGTTCCAGGTCGTATTGCTGGATATTTGGTCCGAAGAGAAGGTCGCCGGATTCGACGGTGTAGAAACCACAGCACGAAAACTGGCTGAACAATTGGGTGTTCACTATGCCCCGAGCATGCTCTATTTTGTTGATGGCAAGGAGGCGTTCCGTACCGAGGGATACCTGAGAGCCTTCCACGTCCATGGCGGTATGGATTATGTGCTCAGTGGCGCTTATACAGAACAGCCTGAATTCCAGCGATATCTTCAGGATCGACGTGCCGAATTCGAAGCAAAGGGAATTCATGTCGATCTGTGGGAGTAATCAGTGTGATGATCTTGTTATAATTGCTTCAGTCATTATTGATCTGAGTAAAGTAAAGTGGAAACAGAAGCGGTTAAAGCATTGATTCAACAGGGAATGCCAGGTGCTAATATTACAGTTACCGGCGACGGACGCCATTTCGAAGCAGTTATCGTCAGCCCTGAATTCGAAGGTAAGTCACTCATCCAGCGTCACAAGATGGTGATGGCGACAGTGCATGATGAGATCACATCTGACACATTACACGCCCTCTCGATCAAGGCCTTCACACCAGAGCAGGCAAAATAATTTCGCAACTGTCGCAAAACAGACGCGAGCAGGTACGACACAAGGTTGCCGAGTGCCTTGAACTCGCCGCAAACCATTTTGACAAGTCGTTTGAACTTCCCGAGATACGCTTTGATCTGCATGCGCGTGCCGCCGGCCAATATCGCTATGGGAAAAACCTGCAACAGTTAAGATTCAATCCCTACCTTTTTGCTACCGCATTTGATGAGAATCTCGACACCACTGTGCCGCATGAAGTGGCGCACTATGTCACATTCAATCTATTCGGGCGTGTCAAACCACACGGCAGAGAGTGGCGTGAAGTGATGAAGCTGTTTGGTGTGCCTGCCGAGGTGACCCACAACCAGAAAATAAAAATCCCAGGACTGCGTCGGGAACGCCGCTGGGGTTACCAGTGTGGTTGCCAAACACATCAGCTGACGACAAGACGTCACAATAAAGTGATTTCAGGGAAAGGGAGTTTTAGCTGCCGCAAATGTGGCCAGCTGTTGCGACAGATGGCTTGCTGAAATAGCCAAGATATTTTCTTCGTGGGAGCCTGGAGTTTCTGATTGGTGGCAGTTATTGATGTAGGTCATATACTGCCTGCAATAAGGGTGTTAGTTTTTACCTCCTTGACAGTCACAACTGGTGCGTTGCCGCTCAATTCTATGGGCAGGGACTTGTTGCCAGGCGTGCCAGTTCAACTGGATCATTAGATTCTGTCGTGAATCGGAGTTGCCATGTTGCCCAGATTATTTCACCGCTTGCCCCATCCGCCACAGGCTCCGGCAAGATTCTTGCTGGAACAGTTTCTCAACAAGCTTTTTGCTGATGCCATTGCAGAAGAGGAGCTGGATTTTCTCGATGACAACGTTTTCCAGGTGAGAGTGGATGGTATCCCGATGGCATTTGATCTGACGCTGAAAGATGACAGGCTGAAATTGTCACCCGTGTCAGACCGGTGGGATTTGCGCATCACTGGCAGTGCCTATGACTTCATGTTACTGGCAGCACGCCGTGAAGATGCCGACACGCTCTTCTTCCAGCGCCGTATCACAACTGAAGGCGACACCGAACTGGGTCTCTACCTGAAAAACTTTCTGGATTCGCTGGATCTCTCCGATCTGCCTTTCTCAAAATTGCTGGAGCAGGGCCTGCAAGGTGCAATTTCAATGCACGACAGGCTGGAGCCGCTTGGCCGTGTCCTGCAACGCTGATATATCGATTACCGGGAGCCAGTTGTATGGAACTCGTCTGTCCGGCAGGTAACC
>NZ_MPRK01000069.1 GCF_002021095.1 Solemya elarraichensis gill symbiont
GCAGGGCGTCCGGGGCAATAAAGGCTGTCGAAGATCGAGTGTAAAAGGGCGACTTGGATGTCCCGTTTTACATCACGAGATCAAAGACACGCTTGAAAACGGAGAAATATTAAAAGGTCAGATTATCGTTGAGATGAGGTTTGACTCTATCCACCAGGAAATGGTGAAGATAGGGACCACCAGCAAGAACATTGCCGGACTCAAGATAACGCTCACCACCGGCAATGTCCGTTACCATGCCGCCAGCTTCCTTGACCAGCAGAGCACCGGCAGCAAAGTCCCATGGGGCAAGTCCCAGTTCCCAGAAACCATCAAGACGACCGGCAGCAACATAGGCAAAGTCGAGAGCAGCCGAACCGGGACGGCGCACGCCAGCGGTATCGACAATCAGGTCGCGCATCATGCCGAAGTAGGCATCCGCATGGGTGAGGTCACGGAACGGAATTCCTGTACCCAGCAATGCACCTTCGAGCCCCTTTTTCTGGGTAACGCGTATGCGTCGGTCATCGAGGTAGGCGCCTTCGCCCCTGGATGCATGAAACAACTCGTCGCGTGACGGGTCATAAATCACGGCATTGGTCAGTTCGCCCCTGAAACGCAGTGCTATGGAGACGGCATACTGGGGAAAGCCGTGCAGGTAGTTGGTGGTACCGTCGAGAGGATCGATAATCCACTGGTAGTCGTTGCCCTTATGCACGCCCGACTCCTCTGCGAGGATGGCATGGTCAGGAAATGCAGCTCGAATCGCCGAGATTATTTCCCGTTCAGCAGCCCGATCAACTTCACTAACGAAGTCGTTGCGCTTCTTGGTTTCGATCTTGATTGCGTCGAGGCGCTCGCTGTAGCGTGAAATGACACGCCCTGCTGCGCGGGCCGCACGGACTGCTATTGTCGTCATAGGGTTCATGGCGCGCGAGCATACAGGAAGTATGCTGCCAAGGCAAAAGAAAGCTACAATACGCGAATTGATTTTGTGGAGAAGATTTTGCCCCTTTCACGTGTACGAATTGTTCTGATTGCAACGTCACATCCCGGAAATATCGGTGCCGCAGCGCGCGCGATGAAGAACATGTGTCTCGACAAGCTGGTGCTGGTGCGTCCACGACTGTTTCCGCACGAGGGTGCCACCGCCCGGGCCTCGGGTGCCGGTGAGCTGCTTGAGAATGCGCGTTGTGTCGACAGCCTCGAAGAGGCCGTTACAGGTTGTCGCCTGGTGATTGGCGCCAGCGCGCGTCTGCGCACGATTACCTGGCCTCTGATGACGCCGCGTGAGACAGCACAAAAGGTCGTCTCTCACTACGACGAGACAGATGTTGCGCTGGTATTCGGACGTGAGCATTCAGGCCTCACCAACGAGGAGCTCGATCTGTGCCACTACCTGGTCAACATTCCAACCAATCCTGATTTCAGTTCGCTCAACCTGGCGATGGCTGTACAATTGCTTGCCTACGAGGTGTTGCTGGCAAGTGAAGAGGTAACGCCCGCTTCACAGCAGGGGCAGTTGCCGGCCGAAGTAGAGAAATTCGAGGGTTTTGTTCAGCATCTTGAACAAACCCTTACGGATATCGATTTTTCAGATCCGAGAAAATCTGACAAACTGATTAGAAAGCTTAGGCGCTTTTTTATGCGCGCCGCCCCCGACGACGAGGAGTTGAACCTGCTACGTGGCATTCTGAGTGCTGCACAGGGTCGCAAATCGATGCGTCGCGATGAAACCAGCAAGGAGTAATAGCGTGTTTCAAAGACTTAAAGAGGAGATAGCAGTTGTATTTGAACGTGACCCGGCTGCCCGTAATGCGTTCGAAATCGTACTGACTTATCCAGGATTCCATGCCGTTCTGATGCATCGCGCAGCGCACCGGCTGTGGAAAATTAAATTACCACTGCTGGCACGCATTCTTTCCAATATTTCGAGGCTTCTGACCGGAATCGAGATTCATCCAGGGGCTGCCATCGGGAAGCGTTTTTTCATTGACCATGGAATGGGTGTGGTTATTGGTGAAACTGCCGTGATCGGTGACGACTGCACTCTCTATCATGGTGTGACCCTTGGCGGTACCAGTTGGGAGAAGGGCAAGCGACACCCGACGCTTGGCAATGGTGTCGTGGTCGGTGCTGGTGCCAAGGTACTCGGTCCGATCGAGATTGGTGCAAAAGCGCGTGTCGGTTCCAATTCGGTTGTTGTCAGGGATGTGCCTGCGGGCATGACAGTCGTCGGCGTACCCGGCAACCTGATTCAACCCAAGAAAGAGACTGATGCGCCGCATCGTGGTGAAATAGCTGAGAAAATGGGCTTTGACGCCTACGGCGTAACACGCGATGCAGCCGACCCGGTGGCACATGCAGTCAACTGCATGCTGGACCACATTCATGTCATGGATCAGCGCATGGCAAAGATGTGCCAGTCAATGAAAGCGCTCGGTATGGAGGCGCAGTTTGATCTGCCTTCACTGGACCAGTGCGAGATCATTTCTACCTCTGAAGAGTTGGAACGAGTCGATGGCGAAGCGCCTGCGGTCAATAGCCATAGTAAGTCAACGGTTGATAATAACTGAGTAAAACACTAAGTTATTCCCAGCAACAGCAGGCTGTGCGCGAGCGCCCATTCTTGACTAATTTACTCGGTTAAGTATAGTTTGCGCCCGGAATGACCGTTTTTGGGTCATTTTGCTGAAATTTTAGAATTTTATAAAATGAGTTGAACAGTATGAAGCTGCCAATCTATCTTGACTACTCGGCAACAACGCCGGTCGATCCGCGCGTAGCCGAGGCAATGTGCAACTGCCTTACCCTCGACGGTAATTTCGGTAATCCTGCATCACGCTCCCACGCTTTCGGTTGGGCTGCAGACGAGGCGGTCGAAAATGCACGTAAAGAGGTTGCTGACCTGGTCAATGCTGATCCTCGTGAAATCGTCTGGACATCGGGTGCAACCGAGTCGGATAACCTAGCGATCAAGGGCGCTGCACACTTCTATAATAAGAAGGGTAAGCACATCATCACTATGAAAACCGAGCACAAGGCTGTGCTCGACAGCTGTCGCCAGCTCGAACGTGAAGGCTACGAGGTGACCTA
This sequence comes from Solemya elarraichensis gill symbiont, assembly GCF_002021095.1. GTDB lineage: Bacteria > Pseudomonadota > Gammaproteobacteria > Chromatiales > Chromatiaceae. The sequence goes on from NZ_MPRK01000069.1 coordinate 3,076, forward strand.
CCTGGATCCGAAAGATGACGGTCTGCTGGACTTGGATCTTCTCAAGGGCGCGATGCGTGAAGACACCATTCTGGTTTCTGTCATGCACGTCAACAATGAGATCGGCGTTATTCAGGACATTGCTGCAATTGGAGAGCTTTGCCGTGAGCGCAAGATCATCTTCCATGTCGATGCAGCACAGAGCGCCGGCAAGGTGCCGATCGACCTGGCTGAACTCAAGGTCGACATGATGAGTTTTTCAGCGCACAAAATTTATGGCCCCAAGGGTGTCGGTGCACTCTACGTGCAGCGCAAGCCGCGTGTCCGCGTTGAGGCGCAGATGCATGGTGGCGGGCATGAGCGCGGAATGCGTTCAGGTACGCTGGCAACCCACCAGCTTGTCGGTATGGGGGCTGCTTTTCGTCTCGCAAAGGAAGAGATGGCCAGCGACAATGAGCGCCTGCTGCAGATGCGCACGCGCCTGCTTGACGGTTTCAGGGATATGGAAGAGGTCTATGTCAATGGCGATCTAGATCGTCGTATCGCTGGTAACCTCAATATCAGCTTCAACTTCGTCGAGGGCGAGAGCCTGATGATGGCGCTCAAGGATATGGCGGTCTCTTCCGGATCGGCCTGCACCTCTGCGTCACTCGAACCAAGCTACGTGCTGCGCGCACTGGGGCGTGAAGATGAATTGGCTCACAGCTCAATCCGATTTACAATAGGAAGATTCACCACTGAAGAAGAGGTCGACTACGTCATCAAGGAAACCCGTGAACAAGTCGAGAGGTTACGTGAACTTTCACCCCTCTGGGACATGTACAAGGAAGGAATCGACTTGAAATCTGTCAAGTGGGCAGCACACTAACTAATTAGAGGTAAATGTCATGGCATATAGTGAAAAAGTCATCGATCATTATGAGAATCCACGTAATGTTGGTGTTATGGACAAGGAATCCAAGGATGTCGGTACCGGCATGGTTGGTGCTCCTGCATGTGGCGACGTTATGCGTCTGCAAATCCAGGTCAATGATAACGGTGTTATCGAAGACGCCAAGTTCAAGACCTACGGTTGTGGCTCGGCTATCGCTTCAAGCAGCCTGCTGACCGAATGGGTCAAGGGCAAAACGCTTGATGAGGCTCAGCAGATCAAGAACACGGAGATCGCCGAGGAACTCGCATTGCCACCTGTGAAGGTGCATTGCTCGGTACTCGCCGAGGATGCGATCCAGGCAGCCATTACTGACTTCAAGTCGAAACAGGAAGGCTAGTATGGGCATCACGCTGACCGACGCAGCAGCCAGCCGCGTTTCAAGCTTTCTTGCCAATCGAGGCAAGGGGCTTGGCGTGCGCCTGGGTGTGAGAACATCAGGCTGCTCGGGAATGGCGTACGTGATGGAATTCGTCGACGATATGAACGATGACGATGAAATCTTTGAAGATCATGGTGTCAAGGTGATCATCGACAAGAAGAGCCTTGTCTACCTTGACGGGACCGAGCTCGACTATGGAAAAGAAGGCCTCAACGAGGGCTTCAAATTCAACAATCCCAACGTCAAGGATGAGTGTGGCTGCGGGGAAAGTTTTACAATCTGACTTACCCCTTCCTATGCTTGATCTGTCGAAAAACTATTTCGAACTCTTTGGCTTGCCTGCAGAATATCAGGTAGAGATTCCAGCCCTGCGCGACCGCTACCGAGAGCTGCAGGGTGCCGTGCATCCTGATCGTTATGCCACTGGCAGCGATGAAGAGAAGCGCAAGGCACTACAAGCTGCCGCCTATGTCAACGAGGGCTTCGATACCCTCAAGAATCCACTGCTTCGCGCCCAATACCTGCTGTCACTGCACTCCATCAATATGGAGTTGCGTGAGGAGACAACCAAAGATGCAGCCTTCCTGATGCAGCAGCTTGAGATGAGGGAAGAGCTCGAGGCATTGCGTCACACTGGTGAAGGACTCGATAGCGTGGGCGAATTCATGGACAGGGTGAGTGGCATGATCAAGGCCCTGGTCAGCAGGATTTCAGTCGATTTTGAGACACCGTCGAAAGAAAATCTCGACGATGCGCGTGAAACAGTGCGCAAAATGCAATTTCTCAACAAGCTGTATGCCGAGGCACAGGCTGTCGAGGCGCAACTTGAAGAGGAGTTTGGATAATGGCGTTGCTGCAGATTGCCGAGCCAGGTGAAGCTCAGGCACCACATGAACACAGGCTGGCTGCCGGTATCGATCTTGGCACCACCAACTCCCTGGTGGCAAGCGTGCGCAGTGGCACGTCACAAACTTTGCCCGACAACGATGGCCACCATCTGCTGCCGTCTGTCATCAGTTACAGCGAGGAGGGCATCCTCGTGGGCCGGCAGGCACAAAAACGTGCAACCACTGACCCTCTCAACACCATCTCCTCAATCAAGCGTCTTATGGGGCGTGGTATTGCCGATGTCATGAGCCTGGGTGAGCAACTGCCATGGCAGTTCGCTGACAGTGAAGCATCAGTACCGCGAATCAAAACCCGTGCCGGTGACGTCAGCCCGGTCGAGGTGTCAGCTGAGATTCTCAAGTGCCTTAACAAGCGTGCCGAGGATTCACTCGGTGGAGAACTCTCCGGTGTTGTGATTACGGTTCCCGCCTATTTCGATGATGCCCAGCGCCAGGCAACCAAGGATGCAGCAAAGCTCGCCGGTCTGCATGTCTATCGTCTGCTCAATGAGCCGACCGCGGCGGCCATAGCCTACGGGCTTGACGAGGGTGTTGATGGCGTCCATGCCATTTTTGATCTGGGCGGTGGTACTTTTGATATTTCCGTCCTGCGACTCACTCGCGGTGTTTTTGAGGTGATGGCGACAGGCGGTGATTCCGCACTCGGCGGGGATGATTTTGACCATGTCATCGCCGGTTGGATCATGCAGCAGGCCGGGATCAGCAATGATGCAGATCCAATGATTCAGCGCCGCCTGATGCACGCGGCACGCCATGCCAAGGAAGCACTGACAGAGGCTGACTCGACAACAGTCGTGATGCAACTGGCAGATGACTCGAACTGGCAGGGTGAACTTGATGTTGAAACACTCAACACCCTGATCGACCCGCTGATACGCAAAACCATTACAGCCTGCCGCCGCACACTGCGGGATGCAGAAATCGATATTGAAGAAATTGAAGATGTCGTCATGGTTGGCGGTTCGACCCGAGTACCACGCGTGCGCGAAAAGGTCGGCGATTTTTTCAAGCGTGAGCCACTGGTCAGTATTGATCCGGATTCAGTTGTCGCCATTGGCGCCGCACAGCAGGCCAACCAGTTGGCAGGTAACAATCCTGATGGTGAGATGCTGCTGTTAGACGTAAATCCACTTTCGCTTGGTCTTGAGACCATGGGCGGACTGGTAGAGAAGGTGATTCCGCGCAACACCACAATTCCGGTCGCACGTGCGCAGGAGTTCACCACCTTCAAGGATGGCCAGACCGCGATGGCGATTCACGTTGTGCAGGGTGAGCGCGAGATGGTCGATGACTGTCGGTCACTGGCGCGCTTCGAGTTGCGCGATATTCCACCGATGGTGGCTGGCGCCGCACGCATTCGTGTCACTTTCAATGTCGATGCTGACGGTCTGCTCAGTGTCGAGGCGATGGAAGAGACCAGCGGAACAAAAGCCAGCGTCGATATAAAACCTTCATACGGCCTCTCGGATAACGAGATTGCCGACATGCTGACGTCATCCATTGCACATGCCGAAGAGGATCGCGATCTGCGTCGTCTGCGTGAACAGCAGGTCGATGCGTATCGAGTCATCGAGGCACTGCAGGCAGCACTGGCTGTAGATGGTGACCAGTTGCTCTCGGCAGACGAAAGGGCAGGGATCGATGCGCATCTGAACAGCGTCATCGAGTCTGCGAAACAGGATGATGTCGGTGCAATAGAGAATGCAATCAAGCAGCTGGAGTCCGGTTGTGAGTTCTATGTTGAACGTCGTATGAATGCCGGAATTCGCGAAGCGATGGCGGGTCATACGGTTAGCGAATTCGAGTCCAGCGAGGATGACTCAAAATGACACAGATAATTATTCTTCCGCATCACGAAATTTGCCCTGATGGGGCGGTCATCGAGGCTGAGCCCGGTACGACCGTATGTGATGCGGCTCTTGCCAATGGGATTGAGATCGAGCACGCTTGTGAGAAATCGTGTGCTTGTACAACATGCCACGTCATCGTACGCGAGGGATTTGATTCGATGGAAGAGTCCGATGAAATCGAAGATGACCTGCTCGACAAGGCATGGGGGCTAGAGCCGGAGTCACGTCTCAGTTGCCAGGCAGTTGTCGGTGATGAAGACCTGGTCGTGGAGATTCCCAAGTACACCATCAACATGGTTTCCGAAAACCATTAAGAGGACCTGAACGATGTCACTGCAGTGGACAGATGTACTCGATATCGCTATCGAACTGGATGAGAGCTATCCGGATGTCGATCCGAAAACCGTGAACTTCGTTGACTTGCGCAACTGGGTTATGGAACTGCCAGATTTTGATGATGACCCTGAGCGTTGCGGCGAGAAAATTCTCGAGGCAATCCAGATGTCATGGATTGAAGAGAGCGAGTAATGCTGCGACTCCTGCCGATTTTGCTGCTAGCACTTCTCGGCGGCTGCCAGGCTGCAGATAGCGATGGTGTCCGGCAGGTACCGCAGGGTTTGAAGGAATGTAAAGATCCTCGCCCACAGATGTGTACCATGCAGTACGATCCTGTCTGTGCATGGATGCCGGGGCAGAACACGTGGAAGCAGGCATCAAACGGCTGTGACGCCTGTTCAGACAAGCGTGTTGCCGGTTATCTTGCCGGGGAGTGTAATGCACCGGGCAGTTCAGCACCTCTACGTAACAGCCTGCAATAATCCTGATCTGTTATTTACGCTCCTGCGAAAAAGCCCGGCATTGCCGGGCTTTCTGCTGTTGGTCAACATCTCACCTAAGGGCGGGGAGTCTTCACTATTACTTTTTAAACATTTTTGGAGATTCAAATGAAAAAGATTATTACTGCTGCAGCTATCGCTGCCATCATGGGTTCATCTGCTGCTATCGCTGATTG